>DGHE01000127.1:586-11616 GCA_002392525.1 Bacteroidales bacterium UBA3856
GCGGCCACCGTGGCTGGCCTCGGCATTTCGCCTTCCCAGATAGACAGGATAGCCGATGTTCCGTACGAGGAGCTTCTATCGGCCTATACCGCCGCCCTGGAGAAGGTGCGGGGTGAGGCCCGCGTGGACGGCACCCTCCCCTCCAATATCCTGGACATGCTCCTGTTCGGGCAGATGCCCGTGGTGGACGGGGAGGTGATTCCCGCGCAGCCGTCATCGGCCAAATCCCTTTCCCTGTCGAAGGACGTTCCGGTGATGGTCGGCACGGTGTACAACGAGTTCACCCCGGACCAGGAGGACCCCATTTTCCGTCCTCTGGCACTCCGGCAGGCGTCGGACCGCACCGCCGCCGGCTGCGCGCCCGTGTATTTCTACCGCTTTGACTGGAAGACGCCCGTGCTGGACGGGGCCATGGGAAGCCCGCACTGCATTGACATTCCCTTTGTGTTTGACAATGTGCTGCGTCACCGCACGTTTACGGGCGGGGGAGAGGATGCCGTGGAGCTGGGCCACCGCGTGAGCCGGCTGTGGACGTCGTTCGCCCGCACCGGCAAGCCTGTTTCCGACGGTATGCCCGAATGGGAACCCTGGCCCGCTACGCTGAAGATTAACATTGAAACCATACTTGTAAAATGAAAAAACTGATTCTGATGGCTGCCGCGCTGGCAGTGGTGGCCTGCGGTACCTCCAGCACCAAGGACAACGATCCCTGGGGAAAAGTAGACCCCGACAAGACGCCGAAGCAGTCTTCGGTATATGACTGCACCCTGCACAGTAACAGCATGAACCGGGATATGACTTATTCCGTCTATCTGCCGGCAGACTACGATAAGACCAAAACCTATCCCATCTTCTTCCTTCTGCATGGTTACGAGGATGGCAACCAGAACGCCACGCACAACCGCTGCTGGCTGGACAAGGGCAATGCCGCCAAGATCGCCGACGATTACATCAAGGCCAACGGCGTTTCCATGGTGATCGTGATGCCCAACGGCCTGGACAAGTTCTATATGAATGACGGGTATGAGAAATATTTCGAAGAGGAGCTGATCCCGCATGCCATTTCCGAGTACCACGGGAATGGAAAGTGTGCCATCGGCGGTCTGTCCATGGGCGGCTTCGGCACTCTGTTCCATGCGCTGAAGTATCCCGCCAAGTTCACCTATGCCTATGCCATGAGCCCGGCCGCCAAGGTAGACTGGGGTGTCATGAAGGTGGACCCGAAGGAGTTCATCGGCCTTCAGGAAGACAAGTCCGTCTTCCCTCCCTTTACCATCGAGGTGGGCCAGCAGGACTACACGGTGAACAACAACGATTCCAAGACGCTGTACCGTACCATGACGCAGAACGGTATCGAATGCGAATGGATCGAGCGGGAAGGCACGCACGACTGGACTTTCTGGAAGGCGTGTCTTCCCAAAGCCCTGCGCAAGGTGGGCGCATCGTTCAAATAAGAAAACATTTGAACAACCGAGAATGTGTTGCAGACAGATTGTTTTTACATTTGCGTTCGAAAAAAAGACACTAGACAAACCAACCTTAATAACAAAAACCCAATGAAACGTATTCTTTCTTCCCTCGCTCTCTGCCTG
Organism: Bacteroidales bacterium UBA3856; assembly: GCA_002392525.1. The sequence continues at coordinate 2,179 of DGHE01000127.1, forward strand.
GCCATTGCCGGCGCAGCGAATGCACAGGAACTGGCCAACTTCTCCTTTGGTGGCCGTGGCATGAAACCCATTGTTTCTCCCGAGATCCAGAACGACAGCGTCACCTTCCGTCTGAAGGCCGACTACGCTACCGTCGTGAAGCTCAGCGGCAGCTGGATGCCCAACCCCTGGGGCGGCACCATCGACATGTACCGCGGCGAGAACAATGTGTGGTCTGTGAAGATTCCCCTTCCCGCTCCTGAGATCTATACCTATAACTTTGTAGTGGACGGCGTGGCCGTGAACGACCCTCAGAACATCCTCGTTCAGCGTGACGGTACCCGTTTCCTTCCCATGCTCCTCGTTCCCGGCGAGCGCACGGAGAACTATGGTGAGGCTACGAAGCACGGTACTGTGAGCCATCCCTGGTACAGCAGCAAGATCCTCGGTATGGACCGTCGTCTTACCGTTTATACTCCTTACGGTTACGAGGCTAACCCCAAGAAGAAGTATCCCGTCCTGTACCTCCTGCACGGTGCCGGCGGTGATGAGGAAGCCTGGAGCTCCATGGGCCGCGCTGCCCAGATCCTGGACAACCTCATCGAGAAGGGCCTGGCCGAGCCTATGATCGTGGTGATGCCCAACGGCAACCCCAACCAGGCTGCTGCCCGCACCCTCAACATCCCCGAAAAGCCCATGGACTGGCGTGATCCCGCCTTCCGCGATGCTTATGTGAAGAGCCTCTGCACGGAAATCGTTCCCTTCATCGAGAAGAACTTCCGCGCTATCGCCAAGCCCTCTTCCCGCGCTATCGCCGGTCTTTCCATGGGTGGCGGCCACACCATCTCCGCTTCCATCCTCTATCCCGAGATGTTCGACTACATCTGCCCCCTGTCCGCTGCCGGTTCCGCTACCCCCGAGCAGATCGCTACCCTCAAGAAGGCTGGCGTGAAGCTTTACTTCCTGGCCTGCGGCAACACCGACTTCCTGTTCAAGGGTGCCGAGGAAATGCACGCTAAGCTCACCGAGCAGGGCCTGGAGCACGAGTACTTTGTTTCTGACGGTGGTCACGTATGGGCCAACTGGCGCCTGTACCTGAATACCTTCGCCCAGAAGCTCTTCAAGTAGCCTCTTACTACCTATCAATAAATAATAACTAACCAACATGAGAAAATCTAACTTGCTCAAGCGAGTGATGTCCGTGTCCCTGGGATTCTTTCTGGGGGTATCGGCACTGCTGGCCCAGAACATCACGGTGACCGGTACGGTCACTGATGTGCAGAAGGAACCGATTATCGGTGCCTCTGTCATGCAGAAAGGAACAACGGTGGGCTCTGCTACCGACGTTGACGGTAAGTTTACCCTCGTCGTTCCCGCAGGTGCTGTTCTTGAGTTCTCTTCCATCGGCTTCGAGACCCGTACTCTCAAGGCCGAGGCCAAGATGAATGTCATCCTGGTGGAAGACTCCGAACTGCTGAACGAGACCGTGGTCGTAGGTTACGGCGTCCAGAAGAGGGAGTCCCTCACGGGCGCTATCACCCAGATCCGCTCCGAGGACATCGCCGCCACCAAGACGGCCGACGGTGTGGCTGCCCTCCAGGGTAAGATCCCCGGCCTGCTCATCACCCAGAACAGCGGTAAGCCCGGTGCTTTTGCCTCTGACATCAACCTCCGTGGTTTCGGTACCCCTATGGTCGTCGTGGACGGTGTTGTCCGTTCTACCACCCGCACTCGTAAGTCCACTACCTGGAACCAGAATCCCAACAATGTCGAGACCTATACGGACCTCTCCGTTCTCCAGGAACTGAATCCCGAAGACATCGAGAGCATTTCCGTGCTGAAGGACGCCTCCGCTACCATTTACGGTCTGGGCGCCCAGAACGGTGTGATCCTCATCACCACCAAGAAGGGCCAGATCAAGAAGCCCAGCGTGAACTTCAGCGCCAACCTCTCTCTGGCCGCTCCCGTCGTTCCCCGTCAGGTAGAAAGCTGGACCTCCTTCATGAAGTGGGAGAATGCCATGTCTGACGTAGGTAAGATGGGTCACCGCTGGGAGGATGCCCAGATTGCCGCCTATGAAAACGGCGATGCTACCTGGACCGACTCGAAAGGCAACGTCCACGATGCCATCTACACCGACTGGTACAACGAGATTTACCGCAAGGTGGCTGTGAACAAGCAGTTCAATATCTCCATCAGAGGTGGTAACGAGCTGGTGAACTACTACTTCGGTGGTGGTTATGCCGACGATAACCCTATCCTGAAGGGTGACTCCTATGGTTACAAGCGTTACAACTTCAACGCCAACGTGTCCGTGAAGCTCCTTCCGGAACTGACCATGAACTATGCCTCCAACTTCCGTCAGAGCTCGACCAATGGTATGGGTGACTTTGACCTGGACTGGAACATCTTCTACTACATCTATCAGTCCAATCCTACCGTGGGCGTTCATCCCAAGAACAATCCGGCCCACTATACGGATGTGGAAGAGCACCTGAACCCTGTGGCCCTGCTGGATACCGAAACCACCGGTTTCACCAAGACCGACCGCAAGGATTTCTCCAATACTGTTGACTTTATTTATGAAGCTCCCTTCCTGAAGGGCCTCAGATTCCAGGCTACCGGTGCCTACGACTTCGGCCGCAGCAAGCAGCGCACGCTGGTGAAGAGTTTCATGCTCTACGACTATGAGAGCGACGAGCCCGCCTACAAGTGGGATAATGCCCGTAACGAGACCGAATACGCCGAGATGTGGAACGACAACTCCCGTATCTATGGCCGTTTCCAGGCTATGTTCGACCGTCAGTTCGGCCGTCACAATGTGTCTGCCATGGTGGGTGCCGAACTTACCAGCATCACCAACGCCATGATCGGCGCATCCCGCTTCTATGGCCCGGACAAGTCCCAGTTCCTGTACACGCACGACGTGATCAACCGGGGTCTGGATTCCCGTGACGACAACCAGGGTACCCGCAGTACTACCCGTACCGCCGGTTACATCGGCCGTCTCAACTACAACTACATGGGTAAGTACCTGGTGGAACTCATGGGCCGTTACGACGGTAGCTACATGTACCAGCCCGGCAAGCGCTGGAGCTTCTTCCCCTCCTACTCCCTGGGTTGGCGTATCTCCGAAGAGAAATTCTTCAAGAACCTCTTCCCTTATGTGAACAACCTCAAGTTCCGCTGGTCCGACGGTTTCACCGGCTCCCCTCAGGGCAGCGCCTATGCCTACATCAATGGCTATACCTCCAGCGGCTCCTGGGTATTCTCCGACGGCAAGACCACCACGGCTTATGCCAACAGCTCCGTGGCCAACACCGTTCTCACCTGGGCCAAGGTCCGCATGATGGACTTCGGTGTGGACTGGGAACTGTGGCAGGGTAAGTTCGGCGGTACCTTCGACTGGTTCAGACGTGAGATGAAAGGTCTGGCCGCCACCCGCAGCGTTTCCCTCCCTGAGTTCTATGCTGTAGACCTCCCTTCCGAGAACCTGAACCGCACCGAGAACCAGGGTCTGGAACTCTCCCTATACCACCGCAACAGCATCGGTCACTTCAACTATCGCATCCAGGGTACCGCTACCTTCTCCCGCAACCGCTACACCTATGTGGAGAGTGAGAAGACCAATACCTCCTACGGTTCCCAGATGGATTACTGGAAGAACGGATACCTGAACCGTTGGCAGGGTTACTATGGCGGCAGCACCTATCACTGGACCGGCGAACGCTTCACTTCCATCGACCAGGCCAGCTCCAGCCAGGTGCTCTATTCCGCCCTCAGCTCCAACGAAGGCAACCGTGCCCTCATCGTGGGCCAGTACATGCTGGAAGACCGCAACGGTAACGGTTACATCGACGGTGATGATGTGTACTACACCTGGGGCGGCGGCAACCCTCCGCTCCAGTTCGGTCTCACCTTCAGCGGCAGCTACAAGAACTTTGACTTCAGCCTCATCTTCAACGGTGCTACCATGAAGTACAAAGGTTACGGCCTCAGCGCCTACTCCGGTTACGGCTTCCTCAACTACCTGCCTTCGCAGTACACGAATGCCTATCACGTGGCCACCTACGGCGCCGATCCCTGGGATCCCGCCACGCAGTGGGAAACCGGTTACTGGCCGGCTCTGGTACGTCTGAGCCAGGTGGGTTCCTACAACAGCCCTACCTACGGTGTCAATCAGCCGTACAACTTCGTGAACGCCACTTATCTGCGTCTTAAGACCATCGAACTGGGTTACCGCTTCAGCCCCGAATTCCTCAAGAAGGCCGGCATCAAGAGCGCCCGTGTGTTCTTCAACGGTGGTAACCTCTTTACTATCTGCAACAAGTTCCTGAAGTACGTGGATCCTGAATCCAACGACCAGGGTCGTGCCGGTGGTGAATTCCAGATCAACAAGACCTACAACTTCGGCTTCAATCTCAACTTCTAATCCTGCATGAAAATGAAAAAGATATTCAAATATATTCTCATTGCCGGACTCACCCTCGGATTCACTTCCTGCGACAAGTTCTTTGACAACATGGAAGGCGACCTGAGCAAGGTAGCCGCCGAAGACCTGCTGAACTCTGAAAATGGTCTGCTGGCCCTGCTGGCCGACCTGTATGGCAATCTTCCTGGCCTGAGCCTTTCCGACAATGACAAGTACCAGATGTTCGGTGCCGGCGCCCGCGACCTTCCCGCCTACGCCAATACGGTTTCCGGTTTCTGGAACTACAAGGCCGTTCGTGCCGTGAACGTATTCCTCAAGGCTATCGAGGACTGCCGCGCTAAGGGTGTCCTGGATAACGCTACCGCCGACCGCTACAAGGGCGAGGCTCTCTTTATCCGCGCTTACTACTACTTTGGCAGCGTCCGCGTCTATGGCGGTGTTCCCATCGTGGAAGAAGACCTGAGCGGTTACTATGGTACCGACGAGGAAGACAAGCTCTATGTTCCCCGTTCTACCGAAAAGGAAACCTGGGACTGGGTTATCGACCAGCTTGAAAAGGCTGCCGAACTGCTTCCCGAATCCCAGACCCAGGAAATGCGTGCCAACAGGTATTCTGCTTACGCCCTGGAAGCCCGCGTCGCCCTCTGGGCCGCTTCCGTGAGTAAATACTGGGACCGTGCCGCCCTCAGCTCCAAGTACGAGGCTGTGCAGCTGAAACTTTCCTACATGGAGAACAGCTATGCCAGTGCTTATTATCAGAAGGCCATCGATGCCGCTACCAAGGTGATCGAGTCTCCTTATAAGCTCTATGGTGGCAATCCCAACGATATCAAGGCCGCCATTACCAACCTCACCGACCTCTTCCAGACCTGGAAGGGCGAAGAAGGCCTCTTCGGCCGTTCCTACGCTACGGGTGGTGACGACTCCAATGCCGCTGCCGGCTGGGTGCCCAACCAGTGGGCTTCCGGTTACACCGGAACCGGTGTTGCCAGCTATGCCGTTACCCTGAACCTGGCCGATGAATACGACTACTATGCCAGCGAGAGCAACCGTGCCCGCAAGGATGGTAAGATCCAGACCCTGGTGAGCGGTGACGAGAACGCCTACCTGAACGATCCCGAAGTCGAGTTCACCTCCGACAAGGTGGCTTCCTACAAGCACTATAATACTGTTGACGAGCCCTTCCTCCTGAAGGATGCCCGTTTCCAGGCCTGGGTGCTCTATCCCGGTGCTGAATTCCGCGGAGAGATCTACTACGCACAGGGTGGTATGGTGAAGCCCGATGGTACCGTCGAGGTGTATCCCAATACCAAGGCTAACGGCGACGGTAACTACAAGTACTATGTCAAGGGTGCCAATGAGAAGGACGCCAACCAGAAGGATACTGTCTGGGCATACGGCGGCAAGGGTCAGAACAACTCTTCCTTCATGGCCCTCACCACTGACAAGAACACGAACAACCGTAACGCCTACTGCTTCACGCCCCGTAAGTTCGTGGCCCAGAAGGCTACCGCTACCGTTCAGTCTCCTTACTATGACATCCGCTACGCCGAAGTGCTCCTGACCTATGCCGAGGCCGTGGTCGAGAGTAACCTGGGTGACAAGACGCTGGCTGCCAAGTGCCTGAACGAGGTACGTCACCGTGCCGGCTTCACCGACGACGTGGAACTCACCCTGGACAATGTCCTTCACGAGTGGAAGGTAGAATTCCCCTTCGAGAACAAGTGGTCCAACGTGCTGTACCGCCGTCGTGGTTTCTACAACCCCAACAACACCAACAACAAGGAAGAGGGTACCCTGGGCAAGAAGCTCACCCTGATCCCGATGGCCGATATTTCCTCGGGTAAGGCACAGTACATTTTCCTCCGTGCCCTGCCGGTCGTATCCATGTCCAAATACTGGGGCTCCAATCCTACTCTGTCGTACACTGGCAACTACTACAGCCATATTGCCAACTACAAGAACGACAAGATTGTGGATAACAACAGACTTCCCGGAGAATAATATTATTATTTAGCAATGAAAAAGTTTATTATATCGATTTCTCTTCTGTTGGCGGCTCTTTCCGTTACGGTTTCCTGCTCCATGTTCAAGCTGGACAACTTTGACGGCCCCAACGCAGAGGTTACCGGCAAACTCATTGATGTTGTGACCGGTGAGATGTTAAGCCTGGAAGCGGCCCAGAGCCAGACCTTCAGCTGGACGACCTGGTCGTATGTCACCACTACCAACTATGGCGCTATCGTCGTATACGAGCAGGGTTATGTTCCCCCGACCTGGGAAGGCAAGCCCGAGGACTATACGGGTAAGGACAGCGGCCAGCCCTGGCTGGTCCGTTTCGACGGCCTCTATACCAACACGCTGGTCTTCGCAGGTACCTACAAGTACTCCCTGCAGAAGATGCTGCCTTGCTATGATCCCGAAGCCGGCAAGGACACCTTTGTCCTGAAGGAAGGAAAGAACCGCATGGATATCAGCGTGCTTCCTTTCTGCCGCGTGAAGAATCCCGTGATCAGCTACGATGCTGCCTCCAAGAAGATGATTGCCCAATTCTATGTGGAGCTGGGTGACCCGAGCCGCGCCAACAAGATTTCCAATGTTGCTTTCTGCGCCAACACCCAGCTGTTCGTGGGCTGCAACAACCTGAATCTGGCCAAGGATCACAAGCCTGCAAAGGCCCAGGATATCAAGCCGGGTGAGCTTGTCACCCTGGAGATTGATACCACCGCTCCCGAGAATGCCGACTTGTTCAAGTACTCTACGCAGGACCGTTATTTCCGTATCGCCGCCATGGCCGAAGGTAACGGTTACAACACGGAAAAGAACAAGTACTACAACTTCTCTCCTATCTTCAAGGTTTCTGCCGACTTCTCCAAGATCGAGCAGGTGAAATGGGATGATGTTCAGTGGTAAACTCCCTAAAGGAATACTGAATTATGAAAAAAATAACTGGTTTATTGATTATCGGCCTTTCCTTGGTGCTCTCCTGCACCAAGGAGGGTGCCTCCTCGGTTAACAAGATCGAAGATCTGTATACCGTACCTGCCGATGCCGTGACCATGCCTGCCCTTTCGGCTGCCAAGTCTACCTGGTCTCTCGACAGACGTTACTTCGACCTGTCCTTCGGCGGAGTTCTCTCCACCCGACTGGTGGGCTATGACGCCCTCCTGGCTTCCGGTCAGTATGTGCTGGGCGCCGACGAAATCGGCAAAGCTGTCCTGGCCAAGACCACGCTGAACGGCGTAGCTGCCCAGGAAGGTTTCATTACCGTGAACAGCAAAGACGGCAATTATATCATCACCGCCCAGATTGACGGCGGCGTGTTCTCCTGGAGCGGTCCGCTGCCCTTCGTGGCCGACCCTGCTCCGCTGGCCCTCTCCACGGTTCTCCAGGCCCAGAGCAACAAGGGTAACGGCGTGAACAGCCTTACCATGCAGCTGGCCTCTAACAGCGAAATCTACCAGGTAGGCGAAGGCAAGTACCTCGCTCTGGATATCTACAGCGAAGACGGTTACCTGCACGAAGGTTCCTACAAGGCCTGCACCGTAGGTGGAACCATCAATGCCGGTGAATTCGGCATCGGTTATGATACCACGATGCAGTTCGGCGAACAGGTCTACGAAATGAAAGACTGGGGTACCTGCCTGTGGACGGTTGCCAATGGCGCCGCTACGGCTGAAAAGATCACCAGCGGTGTCGTCAATGTGACCAGCCGTGAGGAAAAGGTAGAAGGCAAGGATGTGACCATCTGGACCATCTCCTGGGGCGTGAACTATCCCGTGGAGGTGCTCTTCGACGGCGCTATCCCCGCTCTCACCAAGCCCAAGAAGCCCGCAGGTCCCGTGAAGCCCACTCATACCTTCACCGAGGATGAGCTCCAGGCTGTCACCACCCAGCAGGGCGCCCTTGTGGAAGGTGTCAAGAAGCACCCCATCCACATTTTCGATGCCGACAAGAACGAGGTGGCTTATCTGGAACTGCTCATCGCCGAAGGTGATGATGACTATTCCGGCTCTTATCCCAGCACCTCCTATGCCAGCGCAGCCGGTCAGATGGCCGATGGTTGGGAATTCGACGGTACGGCCTTCGGTATGGGCTACATGTCCGGCGGTTCCTATTATATCAACGCTGCCGGTGAAAAGGCTTTCCTGGGTGCAGGAAAAGTTACCGTTGAGGTGACCAAGATTGCCCAGGGTGCTTACAGCTTCACCTGCCCGTTCTTCGACTTCCCGGCCGCTGGTCCGGACTACGTTCCTGAGGAAGGTGGTGATGACGATGTCACCGGTGATGTCGTTCTCAAGCTCACTTCCGGTCTTACCTACACCATGGAGGATGTGACTTCCTCCAACACGGCTGCTGGCGGTGTCGCTCTCAGCGGCGTGACCCTCTGGAGAGTGACCGTATCCGATGCCTCCGGTAAGGTGGCTGCCTTTGATCTTGGAACCGATGCCGGTTCCAGCGATCTGGCAGGAAGCTATACTGTCATGTCTTATCCGGATGCTCCTGGCAAGGCCGGTAATGGTTGGGGTGTTGCTGCCTGGAACTACTTTGGCGGTTGCTACTTCCAGGTGGACGGTGCATACTATTTCATCCCTGTGGATGCGACCATCGTTGTCTCTTCCAATGCCGACGGAACCCTCAAGATCAGATTTGAAGGTTCCATCCAGAAGGATGACAATTCCGATGGCGGTCAGGGCGGTGTGCTCCTGAACAATATTGCTAAGTCCTAAGCGCTTTTACAGCGGAATAAACATTTGAACAGAGGAGGAATGCATTTCCTCCTCTGTTTGTATAACTTTGTGAGCAATAACACTATTAACACTTGATATGAAAAAAGTATTAACTATTCTGGCTGCTGTCGCCCTGGCAGTCAGCTCCCTGGGAGCACAGGAACTCACCAACTTTGCCTTTGGCAACCGTGGTCCCCGCATCGTTTCTCCTGAAGTAAAGGATGGAAAGGTCACTTTCCGCCTCAGTGCCAACTACGCTACCCGTGTTCAGCTGTCCGGCAACTGGATGGCCAACCC
>DGHE01000003.1 GCA_002392525.1 Bacteroidales bacterium UBA3856
CCACATCTTCGCTGCCTACCGTAAAAAGGATGGGAGTCTTGTCTTCCCGGGGCACAGGCAGCGTCGTGCAGCCTGCCAGTGCCAGGCCGCAAAGGACATAAAGAATATGAGTGTACTTACTCATTAGTCCCATTCCAGGTTAGCGTTTCCACTGCCCGTAACAAGCGTCCACTCCTTCACCAGGGCGCGGTAGGATACTTCTTCCAGTTCCAGGTGGACGGTGTAGGTGTAGCTCTTGCCACGCTCCCACTTGGTAATGGCCGTGTCGGTTCCATCCAGGCACTGGTTCAGCTGCAGCTTGTAAGCAGTACCATCGGCAAGGGTGATGGTCATTACGGAAGCATTGGTAATGGTCTGCGGGATGACAATCTTGTCGGTGATGACGGTAGCGGCCGGGATGGCGTCCTCCACCACGGCGCCGGGGATGATGGCACCATCGGCCACGTCCAGCGTTCCCTCGGTAGCGAGGTTGCTGATGGCGATGGTCGCGCCTTCAAGATTAACGGCCGATGCCGTGGTGGAAGTCTCCAGCACCACGGAAAGCCGGCTTTTTACATGCTCGAAGGCAAGCGGAACGTTGCCGGTTCGGGGAGCGATGGCAGCACCTTCCTCAAACCCGTTATGGGCGGGAGTGGTGGCCCAGAGGGTATCATCGGTGCCGTCCATCACGGCGCGGAAGTAATAGTTCGTGCTTTGGTTGGGCCAGTACAGCAGCGGATCGCTCACCCACTTGCTGCCGTCGTAGGTAACGGTAGCGGACTTTTCGCCGGGCGTGGTTTCGTAGCGGTACAGGTCAAAGGATGTGCCGTTTTCGAACGTACCGGCCGTCACGGTGAGGTCCACCACGTCGTCCGGGAACTGGATCTTGCCGGTTCCATCGGCATCCACCGTCACCCAGTCGGCCAGCGTAGCCTGCACCTTGACGGCAGCCTTGGAGAGGGTGATGTTCAGGTGGTAGTTTACGCCGGGCTCGGCTCTGTCCGGATCTTGTTTGTACCAGCCTTCCAGTATGGCATCGGTAATGTCCAGGGTATAGTTGTTACCGTCTACATCTGTGATATCCAAGAACCTGGCACCTTTTTCAAGAGGCGTACCCGGTGCTACGATGGCCACATATTCAGCCCCGTCTCCATACATTTTCACGGCTTTAGGGGTACTGCTGGAGTAATAAGCGTAAGAAGCGATAAACGTTACCTCTGTATGGATGCCGTTCAGGGTAAGAACGGTTTTCTTGAGCGGTTCCGTCACGTTATCAAAGCTACTGTCCAGGATGAGTGTTACACTCACCTCGCTCATGGCATGCCAGAACGGCAGATTGATGGTTCCGCGAACCGGTATAACATGCTGCGGACGAGCCCACAGAAGGTCGGTTTGTTGCACAGCCAGGGCCGATGTCTGATCACCCACTTTCCATTCCAGTTCGCCCGTAGCCTCGTCAAGGGAGGAGACAGGAGTGCCGCCATTGTAGCAATAGGCATAATAAGCTTCAAGACCATGCCCGGCTTCACGGATATCCAGGCCGGGTTCCCGGTTGGAACTGAAATCGTCCCAGTAAAGGGGCGTGTCCGGAACAGGTTTTTTATCGGCATCCATCGTAAAGCCAGCCAGAAGCGGAGCCCTGTCCACCGTTACCGGCGTCGTTCCGTTCATATGGCGAAGGTACACGAGGATCTTATCGCCTTCAGCAAAATCTCCGGCCGATGCCTTCGTCTGCACCTGGCCGCTCAGGCTGGCCTCTACCTGCAGGGGAATCTTCTCCTCCGGAAGCTTCTCCTTGCCGGAGCAGGCAGCCACAAAGGCCAGAGACGCAAATAACAAAATCTTAGAACGTGACATTCTCCTCAGCAGTTACGGTTTTCCAGTCCGTCAGCGAAGCATTCATCTCCTTGATGCCGGCCTTGGTTAACTTAAACGTATATTCATATTTAACGCCGGGTTCCCAGCGCGCAATTTTCTTCGAGCCCACCTTCACATCCTTCATCACCACTTTGTACTGGTCAAAGTCGGTGGTGGTAATGGTAAGGACGACGTCGGAAAGGTCCTGGGGAACAAAGTAGTGGTTCCAGGGCAGCTCGTTCGCCGCACTCACCGCGTTGCTCACGGTGCCGGCAGTACCGTCCACCTCTGCTTCTCCGCTACCCACGCGCACCTTTCCGGCCGGGTAAATCCCGTTCAGTTCCAGAAGGGCACCGTCCAGGGTTACTTTGTCGGCGCCGTCCGTGGTGGTGAGGGTAATGGTCACATCGCTCATGCGGTGGAAGAGCGTCATGGAGATGACATCTTCGGTGGGGCCGATAGCTTTGAAAACGCTTCCGTCGGCCTGATTGATGGGGGCGCCCCAGCAGATATCCTCGAGGACTTCCCCGCCGGTGAGGGCCAGATAGTCTCCGTCCGCGGCATCCGTCACGATGGGCGTATCCTTGGGCATGACAGCCCGGAAGTGATAGAACGTCTTGTTGTTGGGCCAGTACCAGGTGGTCTCGTACACACCTGCAGCGGCGGTTTCCGTCATGGAGGCCTTCTCGCTGTAGCCGGTTTCCCAGGCATAGCTCTCAAAGGCGTCATCGATGGCGGGAGCCACATTGGCACTGCGGTAAAGATCAAACTGGTCTCCGGAGAGATGACCGCCAGAGTCCTTCAGACTCAGGACGATACGGGCATTGGTAGGAACGGTTTCATCGGCCTCAACGCTGTCCCAGTCCACTACAGAGGCAGTAAAGCTGTCCATCTTTTTCTTTCCCACCGTCATGTCAAAGATATAGTGGACGCTGGGGCGAAGCTTGCCCTCGTCCAGGGCGGGGGTGATTCCATCGGCGAGCAGCTTGCCGGAGAGTGCGTCCATGAGCATGGACTTCTTCAGGTGGTAGAGGTTGTTGTCGATGGTAAAGTTGAGGCCGTCGATGGTGTCATCGTCCAGGCTGGTGCCCGGAACCACCAGAGCGTCCAGCACATGCTTGAAAACGCCTTCCGTTCCCTTGTCGGAGAGCTCTGTAAGGTCGCTTACCGCAGCCATGGACGTAAACTCACCTTCCTTGATGTCAAAGACTCCACCGAGAATGCAACTTTTGAGGACAATGTTTTCGTTCTCATTGGTAAACGCAAACGGATCCTGGCTTTGGAAGCCTTCCCCCATCTTGATGCGGAAGGTAATCTTACTCAGCGCATGGTTGAAGACGAGTTTTCCACTTCCGAACTTTTTGAGCGTATTGTCAAAGGTAACCCGGTTGTCACCGGCGATGTTGTTACTGAAGCACAGATCCTGACTGGCCGGGAAAGTGCCTGCCTGGTGACCTGCGGAAGCACTGCGCAAGGGCCAGGCAAGGGTGGTGGAGCCGGCATCGGCCTTCCAGGTGTTGTCGTACTCATCCGAGCCGCCGACCGTCCAGGTG
>DGHE01000214.1:0-4391 GCA_002392525.1 Bacteroidales bacterium UBA3856
TGCAAATCTAAAAGAGGGGCCGGAGTGAGCGATGGGAGTGAGCGATGGGAGTGACGGGCGCGAAGCATGCGAGCGCCCCGAACTCCCAAGCGAATGAACCATGCGAACGGAGTCCCCCGGGAGGGTCTCCCCCCTCCGCAGAAGCGCTGCTGCAAGAGCCCACACCACACACAGCAAAGGCCAGTCCCTTACCGCGTTGACACGCAGAATGCACAGGAGGCCGCTTTCATGTCGACGCGGCAGCGTTTTGGGCCGTTTTGGCCGAAATCCTTACCGCGTTGACACGTAGAACGCACAGGAGGCCGATTCTCTGTCAACGCGGTCGGGGTGCTACTGGTGAGGTGGTGGGAATAAGGGCAGGAGGACGTGGCGATCGTGGAGAAATGGGGCGCTGCAGGCGAGAAAGGGGTGCTGCTGAAGGGAATGGGGTGCTGCTGGTGGAAATAGGGACCGGAAGTGGTGGAGGCACTAGAGAGATGGTGGTAATACTGCTAGGCAGGGGCTGGCGGTTTTCGGAGTTTTTCTGTATCTTTGTAATTCTTATGAAAGCACGGCAAGTACTGATTTTCTTTGCGGGCGTCTTCGCCATGATAGGTATGCTGTGGCTGGCAGTGCCGGCCGACGGCGTGCCGGTGGGGCCTGTCACACTACGGTTTGCTTCGTACCAGCGCACGCTGGAAGATGCAGCCGAACAGAAAGTGGATGTTGACTCGGTGCTCACCGGCGTTGCCAACCGCTTCCGGATGCAGGACGACACCCTGCAGTTCTACCGCCGCTTCTTCTACGAAAACCCGGACCGCATCTACCTTCCCGGAAACGACTATCGCTTCTTTGACGATGTGTTCAAGGAGATGGAGACGGCCGGAAGGCAGAACCGTACGGTTCGCGTCGTGCACTACGGAGACTCCCAGATAGAGCTGGACCGCATTTCGCAGGATTTGCGTGAAGCGCTTCAGGCCCAGTTCGGAGGACAGGGAACGGGCTATTTCCCGGCGCTGAGTAACGTACCATCGGCCAGTATCTCCAAGAGCGCAAACGGTGCATTTACCCAGTACACCATGTACGGGGACTCCACCACGGTACGGGCCGGCCACAACCGCTACGGCATGCTGGCACAGGTGGTGCAGCTCACCGGCGGCGGCACCATTTCCCTCCGGGGTTCCAAGAACAAGAATGCCCGGGAAGGCGTCAAAACCTTCTCTGTCGTGAGCCTTCTGGTGGGAAGAACCAGTCAGGACTTCACCGCCAGAGCCGTCTCCGACACCCTGAAGCCTGCACCCGTGAAGACCGTGGGCGAAGGCGGTGCCACCTTACTCACCTGGACGTTCCCGCGCCCGGTAGAAAAGGCCACCCTCCGCATTGGGGGCAGTGCAGAGATTTACGCGGTGGGGGCCGATGGCAATGAAGGCGTAGCCGTAGACAATATTCCGCTGAGAGGCTGCTCGGGCACCATTTTCCACCGCATCTCCAAGCCACTGATGACAGACTGCTTTGCCCTTACGGACACGCGCCTGATTATCCTTCAGTTTGGCGGCAACTATATGCCCGTAGCCCGCAACACAAAGGTCATCGAGCAGTATCAAGAGCAGATTGCCCGCGAGATCCAGTATTTCCATGAGGTAGCCCCGCAGGCGAAAATCCTTTTCATCGGCCCGTCCGACATGGGAAAGAGCGTGAACGGCCGCATCGTCACCTGGCCCAACCTGCCCACACTGGTAGATTCCCTCAAATCCACAGCCCTCGCCAACGATGCCGCCTACTGGGACCTCTTCCGCATGATGGGAGGAGAGAATTCCATGGTTCAGTGGGTCAAGCACCGCCCTGCCTATGCCGGGCCGGACTACATCCACTTTACCTCGGAGGGCGCCAGGAAGGTGGGAGATGCGCTCAGCCAGTCCATTCTCACCTGCTACAATTTCTATCAGCTCAGAAAAACCTATCCCGCAAGAAAGGTGGAGGAGGCCATGCATCCATGAAAAAGCGGCTTCTCCTTTGCCTTATAACCCTTCTTGCGCTGGTTCCCGCCGGGGCCCGCGTGCCGCATTATCCGTTTGTGAGAGGAGACCTCAACACCCTGGAAATGCCTGCCGGAGCATCCCCTACCTATAACCGTTTCCTGCGAAAACTGGATACCCTCATCGCAACAGGAGGAGTAGATGTACGCGTCCTGCACGTAGGCGGCTCCCACGTCCAAGGCGGTACCTGGAGCGACCGCCTGCGCCGCAACTTCCTGAGCCTCAGATATGGGGCCGATGGCGGACGCGGCCTGGTCTTCCCCTTTTCGGCTGCCGGCACCAACACCCCCGTGAGCTACAGCAGTTCCTATGCCGGCAACTGGGAGGGCGTCAACTGCCTTAAACCGCACAACACCGCCCTGGGGCTTACCGGAATGGCCGTGACAGCACGGGACACATCGGCCCGGGTAGTGATAGACCTTCTGCCCCGCGAAGCACATCTGTTGCAGCAGCGATACACCTTCAACCGGGTGGATGTGCTGGGCGAAGGGACCCTGGAGCCCATTCTGCTTCTCAACAAAAAAGACACATTAAGGGGCGTCAAAGGACACTTCGTGCTCCCTTTCTATACCGACTGGGTACAACTGGGCTTTGAGGGGAAAGGCTACTATACCCTTCGCGGCCTCTACCTGGACAAGCCGGGCCAGGGTTTCAGTCTCATGGAAGCAGGAGTGAACGGCGCTTCCACCACCGCCTGGCTGCGCTGCGAGTTGTGGGAGCAGGACCTCAGGCGCGTGATGCCGGACCTTGTCATCTTCTCCATCGGCATCAACGACATCCAGGGGGCCGATTTTGACGTACACCGCTTCAAGGAGCACTACCGGGAACTCATCAAGGCCGTGAGGCGCGTAAACCCCTACTGCGCCATCCTGTTCAGCGGCATCAACGACAGCTGGCGCCGCCACGACGTAAATGGCCACACGGAGGCGGCAGAGAAAGCCTTCCGGGAACTGGCCAAAGAGTGCGCCGGGGTGTTCTGGGACTGGTACAAGGTCATGGGAGGCTATGGCTCCATGGCCCGCTGGCAGGAAGCCGGCCTGGCCCAGGGAGACAAAGTGCACTTTACCCCGGCCGGCTATAAACTGGTGGCAGACCTCCTGTTTGACGCCATCATCGACAGTTATCACAAGCGGAAATGAGCATGTGGGATGTCATACGGGATTTTCTGGTGAACCTGTTTTCCTTCGATCAGGCCCACCCGCTGCTCTTCACCCAGTTCTACTTCTGGGCCTTCTTTGCGCTGGTGTTCGCCGTGTTCTCGCTCTTTCACAGCAAAGCGCTCCTGAGGAACGGCTATCTGTTTGCCTGCTCGCTGTTTTTCTACTACAAGACCAGCGGCGTGTTTCTGGCTCTTCTGGTCTTTGTCATTGTCTATAACTTCTTTGCAGCAAAAGGGTTAAGGAAACTGCGCAGCGACCGGGCACGGAGTGCGCTTACCATCTTCAGCGTCATCGTAGACTTGGGCATCCTGGCCTACTTCAAATACGCCTACTTCCTCACGGACTTTGTAAACAACCTTCTGGGTACGTCCTTCGAGGTGCACGACGTCCTGGGAGAGTTCCTGAACGCCCTCACCGGGGTCAACCTCTTCCGGGTAGACGCCATCATCCTCCCCGTAGGCATCTCCTTCTTCACCTTCCAGGCTGTGAGTTACATAGTGGATGTGAAGCGGGAAAAGATAGAACCTGTAAAGAACTTCCTGGACTTTGGCTTTTACCTGAGTTTCTTCCCCCAGCTGGTTGCCGGCCCCATCGTGCGGGCCGTGGAGTTTGTTCAGCAGCTGCACAAACCCTACAACCTGAGCCGCCGCTGGTTTGGCATTGCCATCTTCTGGATCATGAACGGTCTTGTGAAGAAACTCATCCTGGCCGACTACCTGGCCGTGAACTTTGCCGACCGCGTCTTTGAGAATCCCCTTCTCTACAGCGGCTTCGAGAACTTGAGCGCCCTGTTTTGCTACTCGCTGCAGGTGTATGCAGACTTCTCCGGCTACACGGACATCGCCACGGGCGTAGCCATGCTTTTTGGCTTCTACCTGCCCCAGAACTTCAATTCTCCCTACAAGGCGGTGAATACGCAGCAGTTCTGGCGCCGCTGGCACATGACTCTTAGCCGATGGCTGCGCGACTACCTGTACATCCCGCTGGGCGGAAACCGCAACGCATCGGCCGGAACCTATATCATCATTGCGGCGGTGGCCGTCTTCGGCTCCTTCCTCAGCGGCAGCTGGTGGGTAGCTTTCGGCGTGGCGCTTCTGGCGGCGGGCATCGGCCTATGGGCCTGGAAAAAGCCCGGAGACCGCAAGCTCATCACCACCAACATCAACAGCATGAACACCATGCTCCTCGGCGGTCTGTGGCACGGTGCCAGCTGGAA
>DGHE01000214.1:4455-7829 GCA_002392525.1 Bacteroidales bacterium UBA3856
TGGAATTTCATGATCTGGGGCGGCCTCAATGGCATTGGCATGGTCATCTATAAGATCTGGACCAAGCGTTCCCTGGGCGGAAAGCTGCTGATCATCGGCCTCACCACGGCCCTTTGCGGCACACTGTCCTTCACGCTGCATTACCCGGTGTGGAACATGTTCTTCGTATGGACGCTCATCCTCCTTGTGGGAACGGTGGTGGAGTGGATCTTCAAAATCAAGAAAACGACGGCCTGGGACATCTTCCAGACCTTCGTTTTCATCACCTTCACGCGCCTTTTCTTCCGCAGCGGTTCCAACCTGGACCCTGCCCTGGCCAACGAAGAAGCATGGAACACGGCCAAGAACATGGTGAACCAGATTGGCGGGCCCTGGGACTTGAGCCTCATCCCCGACATGGCCGCCGCTCACTGGACGGTGCTGCTGCTGTTTGTGGCGGGAATGATCATCCACTGGCTGCCGGAGCGCTTCAAGCGCTGGTACCGGCTCAATTTTGCCCTCATGCCGCTGGGCCTCATGGCTGTGGTAGTGGTGCTCATTATTGTCTTTATCTACCAGTTCATCACGGCAGACCTTCAGAGCTTTATCTACTTCCAGTTCTAAGCCAGCGAATTGGTGAGCGCCACAAAGTCCTCCACGGAGAGTTGCTCCGGGCGCTGGGAGAAGATGTCCTCAGAGAGAACATCGGCCTTGCCGCGAGCGATGGCAAGGGGCTTCAGGGGATTGCGCATCATCTTGCGGCGCTGCCCGAAGGCCGTTTTCACGACGGTCTTGAAGAGGGCTTCGTCGCAGCCCAGTTCCGTGCGGGTGTTGCGCGTGAGGCGAATGACGGCGCTTTCCACCTTGGGCGGGGGAGCAAAGCAGCCGGAGCCCACGGTAAAGAGGTACTCAATGTCGTACCAGGCCTGCAGCAGCACGCTCAGGATGCCGTAGGTCTTACTGCCGGGTTTTTCGGCTATTCGCTCGGCCACTTCCTTCTGCACCATGCCCACTACCTCGGGGATGTTGTCCTTGTAGTCCAGCACCTTGAAGAAAATCTGCGAAGAGATGTTGTAGGGGAAATTGCCGATGATGGCGAACTTTTCCGGGAAAAGCTTTTCCAGCTTAAGTTTGAGGAAGTCTCCTTCCATGAGGCGTCCCTGCATACCCTGGAAGTGGGTGAGAAGGTACTCCACACTCTCCGAGTCAATCTCGATAAGCCTGAGGTCAATGTCTTCCCGCTCCAGCAGGTACTGGGTAAGAACGCCCATGCCGGGACCCACTTCCAGCGTGGGGAGTCCTCCATGCAAGGCATCCACAATGGCACGGGCCACCTTCTGGTCCGTGAGGAAATGCTGCCCGAGGGCTTTCTTTGCGCGTACTTCTGTCATACTTGCAAAGGTACATGTTTTTTCATACCTTTGCAAAGTAACGTTATAACGTTAGTTTTAATGGAAAGCATTCTGTATCATGGGTCCAGTAGAATTGTGGAGCGGCCGTCCAAACAGGGAGGGAGGGTGCACAATGACTTTGGCCAGGGGTTTTATTGCACGGCAGACATCGGTCTGGCGCGGGAGTGGGCGTGCTCGGAAGCACCATCGGCCTTTGTCAACCATTATAGCTTTGAACCCAGCTATGACCTCAAGGTATGCGACCTCTCCAGCCCGAGGTTCCACGTGCTCAACTGGCTGGCAGTGCTGCTAGTTAACAGGGTGTTTGATACAAAACAAGATGCACCGGCAGCCATCAAGGACTACATCATTCGGGAATTCCTTCCAGATTTGTCCGGCTTTGATGTCATCAGGGGATACCGGGCAGACGATTCCTACTTCGACTATGCCAGGTCTTTCCTGGACGGAGGCCTGAATCTGGATCAGCTAAGGCAAGCCATGCGTTTGGGTAACCTTGGAGAGCAAATCTTCCTCCAAAGCGAGAAGGCCTTTGAATCCCTGGTATTCCTTACGACAGAACCGGTAGACAAAACTGTCTATTTACCCCAAAGAGGACAAAGGGAGCTCAGGGCCCGGGAAGAATTCCGCCAGATGAAATCAGGCCCCAAAGTGTTCGAAGGCATTTTTGCGCTGGATTTGTACAGAAACAAGATTAAAAACGACGATGCACGCTTACGATAAAGACATGATGCTCTCTTCGAGAGACAACTTTGCCGTGATGGTGGACTATGCCGTCACTTGGTGCGGGCTGGATTTGCGTGCCTTTTATAATCGGTTTTTAGGGAGTCTGATTGACGTCGCATTCGGCGAGGGACACCCCAAATTCACCCTGGGGATGAGCGGCATTGAACTGGCCGCAAGGGTATACGAAAACACGGGCGGAGAATTACCCCTGGACGGCAGTTACCGTTTTCCTGACAAAGATTCCAGCTACTACTGGACCGGCTGGGCCCTGTCCCAATATCAGTGGTACAAAGGTGTCAGCTTCGCATCCCTTGACCGGAACGGCCTCCCCATTGAAAAGGTTCATGAGCTCTTCCACCCCCTGCATGAAGCCGATATCACCAAGGTGTTCGAAGTGTTTGACACTTACTACCGGCCCAAAGCACTGTCTCTGAAGGCCTGCCGTAAGAACCTGGGGCTCACTCAGGAGGAACTGGCGCAGCGCAGCGATGTCTCGCTCCGTATGATCCGTGCCTACGAACAGGGTACCCAGGACCTCTCCCGCGCCGAGGCCGCTACCCTAGTGCGCCTGTCCCAGGCACTGGTCTGCCCCGCCGAGAGGCTCATCGAAGGGTTCTAGCTGTTTTTCGTTTTCACCGCAAAATTACGTATCTTTGTAGGTTGGAAAGTAAATGTAAACCTACATATGTACAGAACACACACTTGCGGGGAACTCCGCATTGAGAACAAAGGCCAGAAGGTAACGCTGGCAGGATGGGTGCAGAAGGCCCGTAAACTGGGCGGCATGACATTCATCGACCTGCGTGACCGCTATGGCATCACCCAGCTGGTGGTAGAGGCCGATGCCCCCGCCGCCCTGGTGGAGACCGCCACCTCCCTGGGCCGTGAATACGTGATCCAGGCAACCGGCGAAGTGGTGGAACGCAGCGCCAAGAACGCCAAGATGCCCACCGGAGACATCGAAATCAAACTGGAAGCCATCACCATCCTCAACAAGAGCGTAACGCCTCCCTTCACCATCGAGGAAGAGAGCGACGGCGGTGAGGACCTCCGTGCCAAATACCGTTACCTGGACCTTCGCCGCGGCCCGCTCCAGCGCGCCCTGGCCCTGCGCCACAAGGTAGCCCACGAAGCCCGCAACTACCTGGACAGCCTGGGCTTCATGGAAATCGAAACCCCTTACCTCATCAAGTCCACCCCGGAAGGTGCCCGTGACTTTGTGGTTCCTTCCCGCATGAACCCCGGCCAGTTCTACGCCCT
>DGHE01000214.1:7970-8758 GCA_002392525.1 Bacteroidales bacterium UBA3856
GACGAGGACCTCCGCGCCGACCGCCAGCCGGAATTCACCCAGATTGACTGCGAAATGTCGTTCGTGGAACAGGAAGACGTTCTCAATACCTTCGAAGGGATGATGCGCACCCTGTTCAAGAACGTTCTCAATGTAGATATCCCCAACCCGCTTCCCCGCATGAGCTGGTACGACGCCATGGACTTCTATGGCTCCGACAAGCCCGACGTGCGCTTTGGCATGAAGATCCACGAGATCACCGAGGTTGCCAAGGGCAAGGGCTTCAGCGTGCTGGACGAGGCCGCTTACATCGGCGCCATCTGCGTTCCCGGTGCCTCCGAGTACACCCGCAAGCAGATTGACGAGCTCACCGAGTGGGTCAAACGCCCGCAGGTGGGTGCCAAGGGCCTCATCTACATCAAGGTCAACGCCGACGGAACCTACAAGAGCTCCATCGACAAGTTCTACACGGCCGAAGACCTCCAGAAGATTGCCGCCACCGCCGAGGCTCAGCCCGGAGACCTTATCCTTGTGATGAGCGGCGCCGCCAAGCGCAAGGTCCAGACCATGCTGGGCGTCCTGCGCCTGGAGATGGGCAGCCGTCTGGGCTTCCGCAAGCCCGACGTCTTCGCCCCGCTGTGGATCGTGGACTTCCCGCTCCTCGAGTGGGACGACGAAACCCAGCGTTTCTACGCCATGCACCACCCCTTCACCGCTCCCAAGCCGGAGCACGAGAAGTGGTTCTACTCCGACAAGAAAGAAGACCTGGAGCGCGTCTGCGCCAATGCCTACGACTTCGTGCTCAACGG
>DGHE01000062.1:0-4808 GCA_002392525.1 Bacteroidales bacterium UBA3856
GGATGAGGGTGAAGGTGTGGAACACTTCCAGGCCGGCGGCGGGATCCAGAATCTGGGGCGTGAGCTCGCTCTGGTAAATGCCGTAAGTGGTGAGGCACAGCCGGGGACGGATGCGTTTGCCTCCAATGGAGATCATGTAGCGGAGAGGGTCGTAGAGGCCTTCGGGGGTGGGCTGGAACTGAATAGTCGCGAAAAGGTCCTTCAGGGCCTGGTCCAGGGTGTGCTCAGGAATCATGGTAAAACGTTTAGTTTACAAAGATACGAAAAAGTGCTAACTTTGCGGCCATGATGAGAAAGGAACTGGAGATAATGGCGCCGGCCGGCAATTTCGGATGCCTCATGGCCGCCATCGAAGGAGGGGCGGATTCCGTGTATTTCGGTATCGGCCACCTCAATATGCGGTCGCACTCGGCCAATAATTTTTCAAAGGAAGACCTGCCGGAGATCCTGCGCATCTGCCGCGCGTACGGCATCAAGGCCTACATGACCCTCAACATCACCCTGTATGGGGAGGAGCTTGCGGAAGCCTATGCCACCCTGGATGCCGCCAAGGCTGCCGGTGTGGATGCCATCATCGCCTCCGACATGGCGTGCATTCTCTATTGCCGGAAAATCGGCCTGGAGGTGCATATCTCCACGCAGCTGAGCATCTCCAACCTCGAGGCCCTTCGCTTCTATGCGCAGTGGGCCGATGTGGTGGTGCTGGCCCGGGAACTGAGTCTGGAGCAGGTGAAGGTCATTTACGAGGGCATTCAGAAGGAACAGATCAAAGGACCCTCCGGGCAGCTCGTGCGCATCGAGATGTTCGCGCACGGTGCCTTCTGCATGGCGGTTTCGGGCAAATGCTACCTCTCGCTGTCGGCCTATGGCGAAAGCGCCAACCGGGGCAATTGCCTGCAGGCCTGCCGCCGCGGCTACCTTCTCACCGACTACGAGACCGGAGATGCCATCCACGTGGACAACAAATACCTCATGTCTCCGAAGGACCTCTGCACCATCGAGTTCCTGGACAAGTTCGTGGAAGCCGGCGTGAAGGTGTTCAAGATTGAGGGCCGTGCCCGCAGCGCCGACTACGTCAAGACGGTGGCCGGATGCTACCGGGAAGCGGCCGATGCCGTGGCCGACGGTACCTTCACCCCGTCCCTCGGCGCATCCATGAAGGACCGCCTTTCCACGGTGTTCAACCGCGGCTTCTGGGACGGATACTATCTGGGAACCAAGATGGGAGAGTGGAGCGCCAAGTATGGCAGCAGCGCCACCCGCACCAAGGTGTACGTGGGCCCTGTCACCAACTGGTATGCCCGGCTGGGCGTAGCCGAGATCCAGGTAGACGCCACACCGCTCCATAAGGGAGACCGCCTCCTTTTCATCGGCAACAAGACCGGCATGCTGGAAATGACGCTGGAAGACCTCCGTGTAGACTATGAGCCGGCCAGTGTGGCTCCGCAGGGCATCCGCTGCTCGGTAGCCGTTCCGCTCTCTGCCATGCCCGAGGACAAAGTCTCTCCCGATGCCCCCGGCGAGCGCATTCACCCCCGCAAGGGAGACAAGGTGTATATCTGGAAAGAGGTTATTGCTTATATCAATAAGTGATAGCCGGCACCTCCAACGCCTTGGCAAGCTGCTCATCGTAACGAATTCGCACCTTTACGCCGGCTTCCTGGAAGTAGTAGCGTACCACAATCTCTTCTTCGATAAAGGGAATGATCTCGTCTTTCTTGAGGCGGAGGAAAGTTTCCTTGTCCATGTCCAGGGATTTTGCCAGGGCATCCAGCTCCGAGCCCATGGCCTCGGTGAGACCGTCTTCCTCCAGGCTCTTTTTCATCTCGTCAAAGAGGGCCCGGGCCGATGAACGGTAGTCGAACTCCTTGTCCTTGGCAAAAGCAATGAAGTCTTCGTAGTCTGTGAAGCGGAAATCATCTGCCGCCGGGATAGACTCATGCTTTCTCACATACTCCAGGGCATACTGCTCGGTGATGCCACTGTAAACCAGCGAGTAGGTAAGGCGGGAATAGCGGTGGGCCTTCACTTCGAAGTCCGGGGTAATGCCGCCGCCGTCCTTCACCGTACGTCCGTGCGCCGTTGTGAAGCTGTGGGTGAGGGAGTCGGGGATGTGACCCACGCTGCCGTCCTCGTTGCGGTGGCTGTAGTCGATGGCCTGCACGCATCGGCCCGAAGGCGTATAGTACTTGGCGGTGGTCACCTTGAGCTGGCCATTGTAGGGCAGCGGACGGATGCTCTGCACAAGGCCCTTTCCGAAGGTGCGCGTACCGGCAATGGTGGCGCGGTCGTAGTCCTGCAGGGCGCCGGAGACAATCTCACTGGCCGATGCACTGCCGCTGTCTACCAGCACCAGGATGGGAATCTCGGTGTCTACCGGGTCTGTGGTGGTCTTATATGTGGCGGCCGATCCCGCGGCCCGGCCCTTGGCACTTACCACGACCGAACCCTTGGGGACAAAGAGCGAAACAATGTTCACGGCCTCGTTCATAAGGCCGCCGCCGTTGCCGCGAAGATCCAGCACCAGGCGCTGCATGCCCTGGGCCTTAAGGGTGTGGTAGGCATCCCGGATGCCCTGGCCCACGCCGTCGGTGAACTTATCCAAAAGGATGTAGCCGTCCTTCTCATTGAGCATGCCCACATAAGAGAGGGAAGGCAGCACAATGCGTTCGCGCGTTACCGGAACGTCAATGGTCTCTCCCCGCAGCTTTTTCACACGGAACACCACCTGGGTACCGGGCTTTCCCCGCATGCGGTCA
Organism: Bacteroidales bacterium UBA3856; assembly: GCA_002392525.1. The sequence continues at coordinate 2,760 of DGHE01000062.1, forward strand.
CTGCTTTCCTGGCTGGTAAGGCCGTGGGTGGTAACCCCGTCAATGGCCTCTATCTCGTCTCCGCAGCGGAGACCGGCCTTGGCGGCGGGAGATCCGGCATAAGGCTCGTTGATAATGACGTTCCCGTTTACGTCGGGCTTATAGATGATGGCGCCAATACCTCCGTAGGTGTTGCTCAGCATCATCTGGAAGTCTTCCTGCTCTTCCTCCGGCACATAGACGGTATAGGGATCCAGCGCCTCCAGCTTGGCATTCACGCCGGCCCGCTCAATGCGTCCCACCTCCAGGGAGTCCACATAGGAACGGTTGAGTTCTTTCAAAATGGCATTTTCAACCTCTACCCACTTGCCCAGGGTAAAGCTTTTTGACTGCGCCGAGGCGCTCAAAGTGACCGCCAGGGCGGCCACTGCAACAAAGAATCGTTTCATAACTGGGCAAAGGTACAAAAAATGTGCTAATGCATATTAGACCGTTACAGGGTGAGGGCGCCGCCGCGGTAGAACTCCACCAGGCGGGTCTGGAACACATATTCGTAGGTGGCCTGTACGGCATCGGACTGGGCTTTCACCAGGCGGTTGCGGCTCTCGTTGAACTCGGTGAGGGTGGCCTTCCCGTTTTCATACTTTCCCTGCATGAGCACGAAGGCATCTTCGGCGGCATCGGCGGCCGTCCGGGAGGCTTCCCACTTGGCACGGGCGGCTACGGCTCCGTTCCAGGCCTGCTGGATTTCCTTGTAGAGCGCCTGCTCCGTGCGGCGCAGCTGGAGCGTCTGGGTGCTCTGCTGCAACCGGGCGCTGCGCACCTGGTTGCGGGTGGTGAATTTGTTGAAGATGGGGATGCTCAGGGACAGGCCCACGTATTGGCTGAAGTTGTTGCTCAGCTGGTTCCAGAAGCCCTGGCTGCCAAACGACGTGTAGTAGTTGGTGCCCATGCCTCCGTTCAGCGAGAGGGAAGGGGAGTAGGCGGCTTTGGCAATCTGGAGCTGCTTGACGGCACCTTTGAGGCGGATTTGCTCGGCGCGGATTTCGGGCCTGAGGCCCAGGGCATCGGCATAAATGTCGTCAGGATGGCCCAGGGATACTTCTTCCAGTTCCACCTTGGGACGTATGATGGCGAAACTTTCCCACTGCGGGATCTCCAGCAGCTGGGCCAGCGTGAGCAGGGCGGTGCGCACGTTGTTCTGTGCCTGCACCACGGTTACCTGGCTCTGGGCCAGGGAGGCCTTCTGCTGGGAGAGTTCGGCCGATGACGCGCGGCCGGTGGCGAACATGCCTTCCAGGCGGGCGACCTGCAGGGAGTCAATGGTGAGCTGCTCGCGGGCGACATCGGCTATCTCGTAATTGTAGAGGATCTGGACGTAAGCCTGCGCTACCTGCACGCGGATATCGTTGCGGGCTTTTTCCAGGTCGGCGGTGGCGGCCTCCAGGTTGAGGGCGGCCAGCTGTATGCGGCGGGGAGTGGCCAGTCCGTCGAACAGGTTCATGCTGGCACCCAGGTTGAAGCTGGTGCTGGAGGTATTGCCGCTCTCGTAGGTGTTGTTGCCGCCCAGGCCGCGGCCGAAGCTCCAGTTCTGGCTGGCCGATGCGTTCACGGACGGAAGCCAGGACATGTCGGCGGTGTTTTTCTCAATCTCCCGGCCTTCTACGCTGGCTGCCTGTGCGGCTATGGTCAGGTTGTGCTCGAGGGCCCACTCCGTGCACTCCTGGAGGGTCCAGGGATGGGAGAGATCCGGTCCTTCCTGCGGGGTCTGCTGCAGAAGGGCGAGGGCTATGAATAAAGCTTTCATGTCTTACTTGGTGTTAGTGATGATCTGGGGACCACGTACTTTCTCGCCGGCAGCAAGGCCGCTGCGCACTTCGATGTTCACGCCGTCGGAGAGGCCGGTTTCTACGACGCGCTTGTTCCAGGTTCCGCCGTCCATTACATAGACAAAGGTGCTGTCGCCTTCCCACTGGATGGCGCTCTCGGCGACGGTCACTACATCGTGGGCTTCCTGGAGGACAATCTCGGCATTGGCGCTGTAACCGCTGCGGATGCTGCTGCCTCCTG
>DGHE01000062.1:4880-5003 GCA_002392525.1 Bacteroidales bacterium UBA3856
CTTGATCTCGAACAGGTTGGTTCCGCCCGACTCGGTGGCCTTGGGGGCGATGTATTCGAGAGCGGCGTCAAAGTGTACGTCCTGCAGGGCGCCTACGCTGATGCGGACGGGAAGGCCCACGTG
>DGHE01000166.1 GCA_002392525.1 Bacteroidales bacterium UBA3856
ACGGCGGTGCTTCGGCGGGTGCCGTGAATCCCGACAAGAGCGAGACCATCAAGCTGCTGCGCCGGGCTGGCCAGAAGAATCTTAAGGAGACTGCCAAGAGTTTGCCGCTGTATTGGGGCCCGCAGCCGTTTACGGCCGGTCCCATGTATATGGGCGCCATTACCATTTTCCTCTTTGTGCTGGGACTCTTCCTGTATAAGGGGAGGGAGAAATGGTGGCTGGCTGTGGCATGCCTCATTGCCATCCTGATGGCGGTGGGAAACCATTTCATGGCCTTTACCCGGTTCTGCTTTGATTATCTTCCGCTGTACAATAAGTTTCGCACAGTGTCCATGGCACTCGTGGTGCTGCAGGTGGCCCTGCCGCTGCTGGGCTTTGTAACCCTGGACCGCATTACCAAAGCGGAATACGACCGCAAGCGCTTCATGAAGGCCTTCTGGTGGGCTCTCGGCATTACCGGCGGTTTCTGCCTCGTGGCCTGGCTGGCCCCCGGCCTCTTCGGTTCCTTCTCCGGAGCCTCCGACGCCCAGATGCAGGATGTGCTGGTAGATGCGCTGGTGAAAGACCGTATCGCCCTCTTCAAGGCCGATGCCGGCATCTCCCTGCTCCTCATCCTGGCCTCGGCTGCACTCCTTTTCTGGGCCTATATGCCCAAGGGGCGTAGGGAGCTGGCCGCCGTCGCCATCTGCGTCCTGTCGCTGGTGAACCTCTTCGCCGTAGGCAAGCGCTACCTCAACGATGACCATTTCACAACGCCGAAGGACTTTAACAAACCCTTCGCCGAGCGTCCCGTGGACAAGATGATCAAGGCCGACGAAGATCCGCAGTACCGTGTACTGGATCTCACCGTGAACGTGTTCAACTCTTCTGTTCCCAGTTACCATCATAAGAGTGTGGGCGGTTATTCTCCGGCAAAACTGCAGCGGTATCAGGATCTCATCGAGCATTATCTTTCTTCTGAGATCAATGGCCTTTACAAGCAGCTGGGAGAGGTGGAAGAGATAGAGGAGGTATCGGCCTGGATGGCTCAGAATACGCCCGTTCTCAATGCGCTCAATACACGCTATGTTGTCCTGGACGGCAACTATCCGCCGCTGGCGAACGAAGGTGCTTTCGGTGCCGCCTGGTTCGTGGACGGCGTCGTTGAGGCTGCAACCCCCGACGAGGAAATTGCCCTCCTCGGAGCGGTAGACCTTCGCCGTACGGCTGTGGTTGGCAGCGGGGTAGCATCGGCCCAACTTTCCGGAGCGGCCGGGGATTCCATTGAACTCACCTCCTACGCTCCCAACGAGCTGCATTACCGGTATTCGGCATCGGCCTCCCGCCTGGCCGTCTTCAGCGAGATCTACTACCCCGACGGCTGGCATGCCACGGTGGACGGCGAGCCCGTGGAGCTGCTTCGCGCGGACTGGACCCTCCGCGCTGCCCTTCTCCCCGCCGGCGAGCACGAGGTGGTGATGACCTTCCTGCCGGCGAGCTACCGCACCGGTGCACTGGTATCGGCCATCGCCTCGCTCCTCCTGCTTGTGCTGGCGCTTTTCTCGATTTGCCGTAACTGCTTGACTTTCAGGCGCAATGAAAAATCTCTTTAGGCTGATGTGCCTAAAGAGAAAAACTTAAAACATTAACAATCAACACGATATAACATATTCGACAAAATGGATCAAACAGATATTTTGCAGTGGCTGCAGGAGGTGCAGCACCCGGCGAAGGATGATCAGAGCATCGTGACGCTGGGAATGGTGGAAGGGATAGAGCTGGCCGATGGAAGCATCCACGTGACGCTGGCGTTTCCCAAGCGGCCGGACCCGCTCAAGAACTACCTGATAGGTGCCGTGCAGGCGTGCCTGTACCGGCATGCGCCCGGCGGAACGGAAATCACCGTGGATACGGTGGTGAAGGACCCGGCAAAACCCGCCAAGAAGGGAATCGAGTTTAACCTGGAACAGCTGCGGGAAGTGCGCCACATCATTGGCATCGCTTCCGGCAAGGGCGGCGTGGGCAAGAGCACCGTAGCCGTGAACCTGGCCGTGGCGCTGGCCCGACTGGGGTATAGGGTAGGTGTGGCCGATGCCGATGTCTACGGACCTTCCATCCCCACCATGACCGGTACCGAGAACATCGAGATTGAGATGTATGGGGAAGACGAGAACAACAACCTCTTTGTCCCCGTAGAGAAATATGGCGTCAAGTGGCTCTCCGTGGGTCATGTGTCCAGTGCTGGACAGGCGCTCATCTGGCGCGGCCCCATGGCCTCCACCGCCCTTAAGCAGATTATTCTCCAGACGCTTTGGGGGCCGCTGGATTTCCTGCTCATTGACATGCCTCCGGGAACCGGCGACATCCATATTTCCCTCATCGGAGACGTTCCCATGAGCGGCGCCGTCATTGTGACCACTCCCCAGAACGTAGCCCTGGCCGATGTCCTGCGCGGAGTGAACATGTTCCGTAACCCGCAGGTGAACAAGCCCATCTACGGCCTTGTGGAGAATATGTCCTGGTTTACTCCCGAGGCGCATCCGGAAGAGAAGTACTACCTCTTTGGCAAAGATGGCGGAACCAAGATGGCGCAGGAGCTGGAAATCCCCCTGCTGGGCCAGATTCCCCTGGTGCAGGGCATCCGTGAAGGCGGTGACAGCGGAGAACCCGTGGCGCTTGGCACCCGTCCCGACTCCCTGGCCTTCCTGGAACTGGCTCAAAAGCTTGCCGCCTCGGTTGATGGTTAAATAGCTGATAACCAGCATAATAAGAAAATCTCTTTAGGCTCGATGGCCTAAAGAGATTTTCTTAATTTATTGATAATCAATTATTTAACTAATTACCGAACGTAGGTTATTTCGTTAATGATGTTGGAAGCCTTGCCGTACTTCTCTACCAGCCACAGGACATAGCGGATATCTACGCAGATGCAGCGCTGCAGGGCAGGCTCGAACATGACGTCAGAGCTCATGCTTTCCCAGTTGCCGTCAAAGGCCAGGCCGATGAGGTTGCCCTTGGCATCGAGCACGGGGGAACCGGAGTTACCGCCGGTGATGTCGTTGTTGGTGAGGAAGCAGGTGTGCAGGCTGCCGTCCTTGTCGGCCCAGCGGCCGTAGTCCTTGGCAACGAGGAGTTCCTTGATGCCAGCCGGCAGGATGAACTCGGGATCCTCGGGATTTTCCTTCTCCAGCAGGCCCTTGGCTGTGGTGAAGTACTCATACTTGAGGGCATCCTTGGGGCTGTAAGGCAGCACGTGGCCGTAGGTGAGGCGCATGGTGGAGTTGGCGTCCGGGTACATGGCCTGGCCCTTCTGCCACTCCATGAGGGCGGCGGCGAAGTTCTTGAGGCCTTTCTCGTAGGCCGCGGCGTCTATCAGCGAGGCTTTCTGGAAGCGAGCCATGATGGGAGCCATGATGGCGGAGTAAAGAGGTATAGCAGGGTCTTCGTTGATCTGATCCGGGGTAGCGGCCATCAGTTTCTCGGCGCTGGTGAAGATGCTCTTGTTGAACAGATCTTCCACATAGGCCGGGATGTCCATGGTGGCGAAGTCATAGCCGGGAATCTGGATGGCATCTTCGGGGAGGGCACGCTCACGGTAGAACTCCAGGAGGGCAACGGCCTCCTTGCGGTCTACGGCCTCCACATAGTCGCGGTAGCGGCCGGCTACTACGTTCTTGGCATATTCACGGGCAGTAGTGCTGTCCTTTCCGGCCTGCATCTGACGGCCGTAGGTGTTCATCAGGGAAGCAACAAAGCTCACCAGCTCAATGCGGTAGGGGCCTTCTGCCACCAGCGAGATGGCACGGTCATCGGCTGCACTGGCCTCTACGTAAGCGGCGATGTCGGCCATGGGGTCTCCGTATTTCTCCTTGCGGGCGGGGTCGGCGTCAATCCAGGCCTTGAGAGCAGCCTCTTTCTCCTCCTCGCGGCCGATGATGTTGAGGTTGGCGAAGGCCAGTTCCTCACCCTGCCACTTCTTCCAGCCGTTGGCGCTGCCGGCATACTTGTCGGCATACTTGAGCTGCACGGAAGGGTCGGCGCACATGGCTTCCCACATGATGTCCTGACGGACGGTGCGGGCATCAATGGCGATGCGGTTGCCGGCTATCATTTCCTTGAGCTGGGCAGCCGTCTGGTAACGCTGGGTGCGGCCGGGATAGCCCATAATCATGGTGTAGTCGCCTTCCTTCACGCCCTTGAGGGACACCTTGAGGGCCTTGGCGGGCTTGTAGGGAACGTTGTCGGGGCTGTAGGCGGCGGGCATGTTGTCCTTGCCGGCATACACGCGGAACATGGAGAAGTCGCAGGTGTGACGGGGCCACATCCAGTTGTCGGCCTCTCCGCCGAACTTGCCCATGTCCTCCGGCGGAGCGCCCACAAAGCGAACGTCGTTATAGGTGCGGTATACAATAAGGTAGTGTACGTTGTCGTTATAGAAGCCAGTTACCTGCACGCGGCAGCCGGGGTTGGCTTCTTCGGCGGCCTTGGCGATATCGGCCTCGGCCTTCTCGGGGTCTTCGGCCTTCTCGATGGCGTCGGTCACGTCTTCCATCTTTACCAGGAAGGTAACGGAAAGGCCGGGAGCGGGGATTTCTTCGCTGAGGTTCTTGGCCCAGTAACCTTCCATGAGGTAGTTGTGCTCGTCGGTGGAAAGGCCCTGGATGCTGCTGTAACCGCAGTGGTGGTTGGTAACCAGGAGGCCCTGGTCGCTGATCATCTCACCGGTGCAGCCGCCGCCGAAGTGGACGATGGCATCCTTGAGCGAGGTTTTGTTGATGGAGTAAATCTCCTCGGGAGTGAGTTTGCAGCCAGCGGCCTTGAGGTCTTTGCCGTTAAGCTGCTTCAGAAGCGGCAGGAGCCACATTCCTTCATCGGCCAGGGCCGAGAAAGACACTGCCAGCGCGGCCAATACAGTAAGAATACGTTTCATATACAAGGTTTTGAATTTGCACAAAGGTAAGAAAAAAAACAATACCAGCCCCTCAAAATGGAGGCTGGTATAGGGATTAAGCAATGCGGCGGGAGAATTATTCTTCTTCATGCTCCTGGGCAGCGT
>DGHE01000165.1:0-2898 GCA_002392525.1 Bacteroidales bacterium UBA3856
TTGCCTATGAGATCTCCCTCGGAAAGCTTAATCCCCTGAAAGTGGAAAAGGGCTTTTCCATCGTATGCGTCATCGGGGACGACATGCTGGGTCACAGCGGCGCCACGGGCCAGATGCTTGCCGCCCTGGGCCGTCACAGCATCCCGGTACGTGCTACGGCGCAAGGCTCTTCCGAAAGGAACATCTCCGTCATCGTTCCCTCAGCCCGGGCCGATGAAGCCATCCGCGCCATCCATCACGAATTCTTTGACCGCTACGACACGCAGATTATCCCGCTCTTCATCGCCGGATACGGCCGCGTGGGCAAAGCGCTGGTTGATATGCTGCGGGACAATGCGGCAGCCATTGCCAAGCGCTCCGGCAAGGAGCTGCGCGTGTGCGGCCTGGCCCGGAGCAAGAAGTATATCATTGACACGGAAGGCATTGACCTTTCCCGAGCAGGAGAACTCCTGGAAGCGGGAGAACCCGGCTCCTATATAGATACGCTTTGCTCGCTTTCCTTGGAGAATGCCATCTTCGTGGACTGCACGGCCAACGAGGAAATCGGATTCCGTTATCCGGACCTGTTCCAGAGCGGATACAGCGTGGTCGCATGCAACAAGATTCCCTTCTCGGGCACCTATGCCCAGTTCCGCAATTTGCAGCTCGATGCCCACAAAGCCGGCGTGGCGCTGCGTTACGAGACCACGGCCGGAGCGGCCCTGCCGGTGCTGGTCACCCTGGACCGCGTGGTCCAGAGCGGCGATACGCTCGTCCGCATGGATGCCGTGCTCTCCGGAACCCTCAATTATCTCCTGGACAATTACGACGGAACAGGCTGGGACGCCCTGGTGGAAGATGCGCGCGTAAAAGGCTACACCGAGCCGGATCCCTCCATCGATCTTTCCGGAAAGGACGTCCTCCGCAAGATCCTCATCCTGAGCCGTCAGGCCGGCCTGCCGCTGGAAGAGTCGCAGGTAACGCTGGAGCCCATTCCTTCAGACATAGCCGCCCGATACGCCGCCGCCTCGGCCGCCGGACACAAGCTCCGTTACGTAGCTTCCGTGGACGCCGAAGGCCATGCCGTCGTGGGACTACAGGAAGTCGGTCCCGAAAGCCCTCTTTACGGACTTCGCGGAACCGACAACGCAATTCTTATTACGACGGGAGACTATCCCTCGCCCATGCTCATCCAGGGCGCCGGCGCCGGCACGCGCCAAACGGCCGGCGGCCTGCTCAATGACATCATGTTGGCGCTGTAAAGGGTGCCGGGGCTGGCGACATTCCCCCTATTGGACCAGGTCAAAACAAATTACAGCATGCTCATACGGTCCACGGCCAGTTCCACGAGTTTACGGATGGCCGGTTTGTAGTCCGGGTTGGAGCTCTGGAGATAACGGTTGGCAATGATGCAGCACACGGTGGAGGCGTTGTGTCCCAGCTGCGCGGCCAGGCCGGCGAGCGGAGCGCTTTCCATCTCGAAGTTGGTGATACGGTAGTCCTCTCCGGCCTCGCTGAAGCGGAAGCGCTCAATGTCTTCCAGCATGTTGGGCATGGCCAGTGGAACGCGAACCACACGGCCCTGGGGGCCGTAGAAGCCGGGAGCCGAGATGGTAACGCCCTTGATCGTCACGTCCTTCATCAGGTCGATGATCTTGGGGGAGGCTTTCACGAAATACGGGGAAGGCAGCACGTCCAGCCAGTTCATATGCTTCTTGAAGCTTTCTTCCACGGAGGGGATGGTTACCTTTTCGCGGTTGCCGTACCAGTTCATGACTCCGTCAAAGCCCACGCTGATATGCGACAGTACGTAGCTCCCCAGCGGAATGTCGGCATGCAGGGCGCCGGAGGTGCCGATGCGGAGAATGTTGAGGGCCTTGTGCACGGGCTTTACCTCGCGGGTTTTGAAGTCCACATTGGCCAGGGCGTCGAGCTCGGTCATCACAATGTCGATATTGTCCGGGCCGATGCCGTGGGACAGCGCCGTAATGCGCTTTCCGTTGCGTTTGCCGGTAATGGATACGAATTCACGGGATTCGTGGCGGAATTCGATGTCTGTCAGGTATTCTCCAATCATGTCCACGCGGGAAGGGTCTCCCACCATGATGACGTTGTCGGCCAGTTCTTCGGGTTTCAGGTGAATGTGAAACACGGAACCGTCGTTGTTGATAATCAGTTCTGATTCGGGTATTCTCATAGTATAAATGTAGTCTAATCCTCACAAAGGTAAGAAATAATTGCTATTTTTGTGCAAAATCTATCCTAAATGAAACGTATCCTCACTCTGAGCGCCATGCTGCTCTGCATGGCTTCCCCCCTCCTGAAGGCCGATGAAGGCATGTGGCTCCCGGCCCTTATCTCCCAGCGTATCGGCGACATGCAGGCCAAAGGCTTCAAGCTCTCGGCCGAAGATGTCTATAGCGTGAACCAGGCCAGCCTGAAAGATGCCGTCGTGCTCTTCGGCAGCGGCTGCACCGGAGAACTGGTGAGCGCCGATGGCCTCCTGTTTACCAACCACCACTGCGGCTACAGCTATATCCAGAAACACTCCTCCGTGGAACACGACTACCTGAAGGACGGCTTCTGGGCCATGTCCCGGGCCGAGGAACTCCCCAACCCGGGCCTCACCGTGCGGTTCCTGGAGCGCATGGAGGACGTGACGGCCATGGTACTCAAGGGATACAAGGCCAAGATGACCGAAGAGCAGCGCCAGGCGCTGGTAAAAAAGAATGCCGACAAGCTCAAGGAACAGGCCGTCAAGGACGGTCAGGGACTCAGGGCCAGCGTAGAAGCCCTGTTCTATGGCAACCAGTACTTCCTGTTTGTCTTCCGTGAGTACACCGACGTGCGTCTGGTAGGCGCTCCGCCGTCTTCCATCGGCAAGTTTGGCGGAGAAACCGACAACTGGATGTGGCCCCG
>DGHE01000165.1:2940-4816 GCA_002392525.1 Bacteroidales bacterium UBA3856
GTGGCCCCGCCATACCGGCGACTTCTCCATTTTCCGTATCTATGCCGGCCCCGACAATATGCCGGCCGAATACAGCGAAACCAACGTGCCCTATCATCCCAAACGTTTCATGAAAATCTCCACCGCAGGCGTGAAGGAGGGCGATTTCACCTTCGTCTACGGCTGCCCCGGCAGTACGCAGGAGTATGTGCACTCAGACCTCGTAGAATATATCCAGAACGTCTCCGACCCCGAGAAGATTGCCCTTCGCACCACGCGCCTTGGCATCATGAAAAAGTACATGGACAAGAGCCAGGCCGTCCGCATCCAGTACTCCTCCAAGTACGCTTCCGTTGCCAACGCCTGGAAAAAGTGGCAGGGAGAGGAAAAGGGCCTTCGCAAGAACAAGGTAGTCCCCGTGAAGCAGGCCTACGAAGCCCGTTTCGAGGAGTGGGCCCGGGGTACCCGCTATGCCTGTCTGACGGAAATGCTGCACAACCTCTACACCCAGCGTAATCCCGTCTACCGCGCCTACGAGTACTACAACGAGACCGTCCGTGCCGTGGAGAAAATCCAGATGGGTATGGGGCGCAAACTGGACATGAAAGACTACTACCAGCCCATCGACGAGGAAATCTTCGTGGCCATGATGGAAGCCTTTGACAAGAATGTGGATGACACCTACAAACCGGCTTACTTCCTCGAGAAGCGCGCCGCCTTTGGCGGAGACATGGTGGCCTGGAAAGACGCCGTCTTTGCCGATGAAAACGAGTGCAAAGCCCTTGCAGAGGCGCTGAACGAGCACTACACCCAGCAGATTATGCCCGTTGTTCGTGAATACAACCAGGCTATCACCCTGAGGTACCGCGACTATATGCAGGGACAGATGGAATTCGAGGCCGACAAGACCTTCTACCCCGACGCCAACCTCACGCTCCGCGTAGCGTACGGCCACGTGGAAGGGTATCAGCCTTCCGACGCCGTTTACTATCGGCCTGTCTCTACCCTGAAAGGCATCATCGAGAAGGATAACCCCGACATCTTCGACTACAACATTCCGCAGGTGCTGCGTGACATCTACGCCCGCGGCGGCTTCGAGAACCAGCCCGTCTGCTTCCTGGCCACCAACCACACCACCGGCGGCAATTCCGGCAGCCCGGTGCTCAACGCCGACGGTAACCTCATCGGCATCAACTTCGACCGCGTGTGGGAAGGTACCATGAGCGACCTCGTCTTTGATCCGGAGATCTGCCGTAACATCTCCCTGGACGTCCGTTACCTCCTCTTTGTGATTAAGGAGGTGGGACATGCCGATTATCTCTTCGATGAGATGGTATTCGCAGAATAGCGCGTAGCGCCGGACCTGGTTCACCGCATTCGCTTTTTTTTGTATCTTTGCATAAATTAAGCGAAACATGAATATCATTAACAACGCGTATGTATCGGACAAGTACCAGTACACCATGGGAAAGTCCTATCTCGACTGCGGGAAGCAGGACCAGATAGCCGTTTTCAACCTGTTTTATCGCCAGGCCCCCGAGAATAACAACTGGGCCGTCGTGAGCGGCACCGAGGAAGTGATCCAAATGGTGCAGGCCCTGGGAACGGAGCCCGAGGAATTCTACGAAAAATTCCTGCCCGGGGACGCCTACAAGGAGTTCCGGCATTACCTGGCTTCCATGAAGTTCACCGGAGACCTGTACTGCATGCGCGAAGGCGAAATCGCCTTTCCCAACCAGCCCATCGTAACGGTGGTGGCCCCCATGATTGAGGCACAGGTACTGGAAACCCCCATGCTGTGCATCCTCAACCACCAGATGGCCGTAGCCACCAAGGCATCCCGCGTGTGCCGCAGCACCGACAAACCCGTGAGCGAGTTCGGCTCCCGCCGCGCCCA
>DGHE01000058.1:0-9068 GCA_002392525.1 Bacteroidales bacterium UBA3856
CGTAAACGACTTCGTGTCCCTCAAGTGCAGCGAATTCGCGAGCTACGCTATACAGGCGGTAGGCCTGGCGGGAGTTGGTCTGGTAGAAGGATTTGGGGCCAATCTTGAAGGAAAGGTCTTCCATTTTCTCGTAGATGGCGTCCTGTCCGTAGTAGAGGACGGGGGACTGGTCTGCGATGGAGTCGTTGAGCTTCTCGTTGATGACGTAGTAGAGGCAGGTAATCTGCGGAAATTCCTTGATGAGGGCATCCAGGAGGGCTTTCCGGGGCGCTTCATCCGGCTGGGCCAGGCAGAGGATGAGCATAATCTGGCCGTCCTCGGTGGTGCGGATGAACATGTTGCGGAAAAAGCCGTGGTTTTCCCGGATGTTGTAGAATTCCAGGCCGTTCTCCAGGCAGAACTTCTTGATAAAGAGGCGGATCGCGTTGGAAGGCTCTGCCTGCAGGTGACACTGCTTGATATCCAGCACTTTGTCGAAGAACTTGCCCACGTGGAAGCCAAGACCAGGCTCCACCAGGTCCTGGGGTTCATCGCGGAGGAGCCAGCGCTTGTTGGAAGCGCTGAATTCCAGCTTGTTACGGTAGTAACGGGTGAGCTCGGAGGGGAGTGTAGGCCTGATTTCGGGCACTTCCAGGTGGCCAATCCTCACCAGCTGGTCTTCTACCTGCTGGCGTTTGGCCTCCAGCTGCATTTCGTAGGGCAGCGGCTGCCAGCGGCAGCCTCCACAGACGCCGAAATGCTCGCAGAAGGGCTTCAGGCGGTGGGCGGAGGGCTTCACAATGCGTTTGATGAAGCCTTCCATATAGTTTTTCTTTTTCTTGTATACCTGGATGTCCACGACGTCTCCGGGAACGGCGAAGTCTACGAACACAACCATGCCGTCTACGTGCGTGAGCGCTTTGCCCTCGGCTGCAACGGCTTCAATCTCAACGTTCTCCAGGAGGAGGTCGATTTTCTTCTTTCTGGTCATAGGGGAAAGTTAACTCATGCGCAAGTTAACATAATATAAATTGTGTAACAATTACAGATTTTCCTTGGAGGAGACCGGATTGCTGTAAATCTTGAGCAGCTCTTCCATGAGCTCGCCGCGGTCCAGCGTGGATTCTACAAGGATAATCTGCTGTGCCAGGTAGCCTTCGAACTTTTCCAGGTCTTCCATGGTGTACTCTCTGGCGTACTTGTTGGTCTTGTTCAGGAGGTCGTAGGCCATGTAGTTGGTCTTCCAGAGTTTGTAGCCCTCAATGACGCGGCGGTCCACAGCGTGGCGGATGCTCTGGTAGCGGTCGTTCTTGTCACAGAACGAAGCCTCGCGGATTTCTTCCTCGGTGAGCGGGTCTCCCACCTGCAGGTGCACGTGGCCCTTGGGCTGCTTGATGCCGATCATGATGCTCTGCAAATCTTCATCTTCTCCCTTCACATAGGAGCCGGTTTTGCGCTTGATGAGGGTTTCGCGGGCTTTCATGACATCGCAGGGCTCGTATTCATAGGAAATGGACATGGGAACGATGTGCAACTCCATGAAATTCTGGACAAAGTCTTTGGTTCCGCTCATATCCACCATCTTGAGGAGGCCCTGCTCGGTGATGTCAATGCCGTCCTTGGTGCGTCCCTGGCGCTGGGCAATCCAGACGGAGCCTGCGCCGGAGGTGATGGTTTCGCGGATGTACTTGGACAACACCTGCGAAGACAGGTACAGTTCGCGGGCCGATATACCGCGGATGACCTTGATCATGCGGTTGGAACGGATGAGGAGCTCTACCGTCTTCTGCTTGAGGAGGTTGTCTCCCACGCAGATCTGGGTCTCGGGCAGGCCGTTCCACATGAGGACCATCTGCGTGAGCGCGGGATCCAGGATGATGTCGCGGTGGTTGGACATGGCCAGGTACGTGCTGCCCAGCTTCTTGATATTTTCTACGCCGTCGTAGGTAAATTCGGTGATGGTATTGTCAATCACCCACTGGACGGCCTTTGACATGACGATTTCCTGAAACTCGTCTACCGTGTGGATATTACGGAGGACATCTCCCAAGAAGGTGTTGGGCTTGTCCGGGAACAGGAATTTGGAAATCCAGGGTACGTTGGGGTGAATGGATACGCGGGCCAGTGCGGCTGCCGCTTCTTCGTCGTTAAAGGGAGCAATATCGCTGAAATCGGTATAGTCCATATTTTTAAGGTTCAAATCAAAGGTTAAGGCTTGCAAAAAACATGCTAAAGGCTACGCCTTTCGAGGAGAGAACTGTCTCCGTAGCTGAGGAAGCGGAACCCGTGGGACAGCGCGTAGTTGTAGATGGTGCGCCAGTCTCCTCCCACAAAGGCCGATACCAGCAGGATGAGCGTGCTCTCCGGCTGGTGGAAGTTGGTGACGAGCATGTCCACCAGGCGGAAGGTAAAGCCCGGAACGATGATGATGCGCGTACCGGCAACGAGTTCCTCAAGGCCTTCGCGGTCCAGGTAATCGACGATGGCCTGAAGGGCTTCCGCCGTGCTGTAGGGATACTCCCGCTCATACGGTGCCCACTGGGCGACATCGGCCGGCTTCCCGGTCTCGATGCAGCTGACACCCACGTAGTAGAGAGACTCCAGGGTTCTTACGGAGGTGGTTCCTACCGCAATTAACTTGCGGTTTTTATTGGCCAACACTTGAAGCAGTGCTTTAGATACGGTAAAAGGTTCCCTGTGCATCGGGTGCTCGGAGACCAGCGAGCTTTTCACGGGCAGGAAGGTGCCGGCGCCCACGTGCAGGCACACGTTTTCGGTCTCTATCCCCTTTTCCCGGATGCGGTCCAGGACGTCCTGCGTAAAGTGCAGGCCGGCCGTCGGGGCCGCCACCGATCCGCGGATATGGGCGTAGAGCGTCTGGTACCGCTCCGTGTCAATGGCCTCGGACTCGCGGTTCAGATACGGCGGAATGGGAACGGTGCCGGCTATCTCCAGGATGCGGGAGAACGGGAGCCCGCCCTCCCAGGAGAAACGCACGGTGCCGGTCTGGCCGTTCCGCATCTCAAGTACTGCTTTAAGTGCAATGGCGCGGATCTCTCCGTTATCTTCCGGATTGTACAGGCTGAGGGTATCCTCCTTCCACTTCTTGGCATTGCCGATGACGCATTTCCAGCTGCAGGATTCCGTAGCGGCAAACGCGGTGTTGTACTCTACGGGCTCCACGGGCTCCAGGCAGAATACTTCGATGATGGCGCCGGTTTCCCGCTGGAAGTGCAGGCGGGCCGGGACTACCTTGGTATCATTGAATACCATGAGCGCGCCTTCGGGGAGAAAGCCGGGCAGCTCACGGAAAATTTTCTCTTCCACTGCTCCGTCTTTGTAATGGAGCAGTTTGGATGCATCCCTTTCCGGGAGCGGATATTTCGCGATCCTGGCATCGTCCAGGCCGTAATTGTAATCCTCTATATGGATTTCAGGAATCATGAGAATTTAAAATTTGTGCAAAGGTAACACTATTTATCGGAATTCGGGAATTCTCGGGAATGTTGTACTTCTGTTTACAAATGTAATTACAGATGTAAACTTTGCATTGGAACTGTTTGTTTACAATTGTGATAATACGCATAGGATATTGTGAATTTTCTCCCTCGCTTGCTAAAACTACATAAATTATTTCTATGGGCGTTACAACTACTTACTTAAATATAGTTAAATCAGATAGTTAGATATCTTTATATGTAGTTTTAGTATATGTGTGTACCACGCGATAGCTATTTTGCGCTCAAAATGAGCTATTTTTAGGATGATTATGTATATTAATTAGTATATAATCAGTTTTTTATCTATAATTACCTATTGTTATACTTAGCACTGTTTATTGTCTTTTTCTTTCTTGTGCATTCAATTTTGTAAACAGGCGGTATTTGGAATTCTCTTTTATTTTGTATATCTTTGTAAAGTTAAAGTTGTAAATTATGAATCGGCGTCTTTTACAATTTTTGCAGGCCGAAAACATCACGCAGGCCCAGTTCGCAGATACTCTCTCGGTAGCGCGCGGAAGCGTTTCGCATATCCTGGCCGGTCGTAACAAACCTGGCTACGATTTCCTGGAGAGTCTGCTGCTTCACTATCCCCGTCTCAACCTGGACTGGCTCATGACCGGTAAAGGTAAAATGTATCGCGATGACCCTGCTGCCCCGGAACTTCCGGAAGGAGGCAGCGTTTCCTTCGATGAGCTTTTCCCTACCGCCCGTAC
The DNA here is from genome assembly GCA_002392525.1 of Bacteroidales bacterium UBA3856. Next base: position 4,196 of record DGHE01000058.1, read on the forward strand.
AACTCCTGCATCTGCAGCAACCCCTTCTCCAGCCCCTTCTGCGGCCCCAGCCAGAGTAGCCGTCATTCCGGCCACTCCCCCTGTCCCTCCCCGTAAAATCAAGCAAATTACCGTCTTCTATTCCGATAACACCTTTCAGGAGTTCGTTTCCAAGGAATAAATTGCTATCTTTGTCAGATGTTCCGTAAAAACGTTCCGCATTTGCAGGTAGAGGTAGCCGGACTGGTCTTTCCCAACCCGGTGGGTGTTCCTTTCGTCATCCAAAAAAGACGCTTTAGTTGGTGGCACAGGGCGCCTGAGGCAGGTTTTCTAATGCTTACCCCTCCTTCGCACGAGGCTGTGCTCCCCTGGATCAAAGGCCTCACCAGCGAGCCCGAGAGCACCATTCTGGCCGTAGATATCAAAACCGATATCGTAAGAACGTTTTCCCTGGTCTATGACTTTGCAGACTTTATTGTCATTGATCCGGACTCAGACCTGGGCATTGGTGCCGCAGATATTTCCGACACCCAGTCTCTGCTGGACGAACTGGTGAGCCTGCGTCTTTGCTACGAACGCTACACCCCCGTCTTCCTTCGCCTGGCACATGGGACCAGCCCCGACGAGCTCAAGTTCCTCCTGGGCGCCTGCCGGCTCAACGGTCTGGACGGCGTGGTGGTTTCCCACCTGTCCATGCTGGGAACCGTCCGGGAACTGACGCAGGGCCGCGTCCCTGTCATCTGCAGGGTCAATACCCCCGAAGAAGGCCTCCAGGCCCTTGAGGGCGGTGCTTCCCTATTGGAACTCCCGGATGCAAAACCGCTGGGGAAGCTTCTCAAAGCACTTGAAAACAAGCAAAAAATATGATTGAAGCATCGATCGTCACCATTGGTGACGAAATTCTTATCGGCCAGGTTCTGGATACCAATTCCCAGCAGTTGGCCCGCGCCCTCGAAGAAGTGGGTATCCACGTGGTGCGCATGGTTTCCGTTGGCGACAAGCGCGAGGAAATTGCCCAGACCCTCCTCCAGGAGCTCTCCAGGGCCCGGATTGTCTTCTCTACCGGCGGCCTGGGACCCACCAAGGACGACATTACCAAGGCAGTCCTGGCCCAAATCTCCGGCAGCAAGGGCTATGTGAAGCACGAAGGGCAGATGCAGAAGGTGGTGGAAATCCTACACGGCCGCGGCCTGGACGTCCTTCCTTCCAATGAAAACCAGGCCATGGTGCCGGACAGGGCCCATGTGATTGTGAATGCGCTGGGAACGGCCCCCATCATGGTGTTCCGGGATATGCCCGGTTCCGGGAGCACGCTTTATGCCCTTCCCGGCGTTCCCCACGAGGCTGTAGGCGCCATCCCTTCCATCATGGAGGACATCCGGGCGCACCAGCCGCTTTCTCAGATCCTGCACCGGAGCCTCATGGTCTACGGCATTGCCGAGAGTGCTCTCTCGGAGAAAATCGCCGCCTGGGAAGACGCCCTTCCGGCCGATATGCATCTGGCGTACCTCCCGAATCCCCTCACCGGCATCCGGCTCCGCCTCTCCCTGTACGGCTGCACCACCGGAGATGAGAAGGAGCGGATGGAGGACCAGCTCATCGGCCTGAAAGCTCTCCTCGGAGACCTTCTTTATGCCGACGGAGACTCCGACCTTGAAACCACCATCGGCGGCATCTGCCGCGAGAATGGACTCACGCTCTCCTGCGCCGAGTCCTGCACGGGCGGAATGATTGCGCACATGATTACTTCGGTGCCCGGCTCTTCCGGCTACTTCCTGGGCTCCGTCACCTCCTACGCCATCCCGGTCAAGGAGAAGGTGCTGGGAGTTCCGGCCCGCATCATCGAGGAGAAGGGCGTGGTCTCTTCGGAGGTGGCTGCGGCCATGGCCGAGGGAGTCCGCCAGCTCACCGGCTCGGATTACGCCGTCTCCACCACCGGTCTCGCCGGCCCTTCCGGAGATGCGTTCAATCCGGTGGGAACAGTGTGGATTGGAGTGGCCGGTCCCCGGGGTTCACGCACCGTCCGCTATGTTTACAAGAATGACCGGAAGCGCAATATCGAGCGTTTTGCGGCCTCGGCGCTCAACTTCCTGCGTCTATACATGCTGGAGGACTTAAAACATTAGTATGTAATAAAAGAAACACAAATGTTAGCGCTTGTAACATTTGTGTTTCTTTTCTGCTAAAACGGAGAAACTGCTTTATTCAGAGCAATTTACGATTCTACTCCAGACAGACAGTAAATTCTTCCCGGACACCTTTAAAATGTCCTTTTCGGAGTATCCCCTGCGTCTCATTTCTTCCAAAACCAGCTGGGTTTGAGAGATGTTTTCTACGCCTTCGGGGGTGACTTCGATGCCGTCGAAATCGCTCCCGATTCCCACATGGTCGATGCCGGCAATGGCAACGGCATGATCAATGTGATCCACAATTTCCTTGACGCCGGGGCGCCAGGGTTTCTCGGGATCATAGGCATCCGAGAGAAAATACGGATAAAAGTTGATGCCCACGTAACCGTCCTTTTCTCCCAGCGCGCGGAGCATCTCGTCGGTGAGATTGCGGCGGTGCGAGCAAAGGGCGCGGCAGCAGGAATGGGTTGCCACGACGGGTGCCTTGGACAGGCCGATGACATCCCAGAACGTCCGGTCCGATGCATGGGAGAGGTCTATCATCATGCCCAGCGCGTTCATCTCGGCCACCACTTCCCTGCCAAACGGACTCAATCCTCCCCAGCGCTTTCCCTCGGCGGCACTGTCAGCCACGGCGTTGTCTTCATTGTGGGTAAGGGTGACGTAACTTACGCCCAGCCGGTAGAAGGTTCTCAGGAGTGACAGCGACTCCTGGATGGGCGCTGCGTTTTCCATGCCCATGAAGACGGAGATGAGGCCTTTTTTCTCATGGGCGGGTACTTCATCGGGGCCGAACGTGAGGACGGCATAGTCCTCGTTGGCCTCGCAGGCGTCGTAGGTGGCGCTGAGCATCTCCAGGGCACGGCGCGTGGCCGCATCGGGCGCTGTGCCGGGTGCGGTGTAGAGAGCAAAGAAGGCGCCGCCCACTTCCCCGGCCTTCATTTTGGGAAAATCTACCTGTACGCCGGGATTGTCTATGCCGATGTTTCGCTGCCGCAGCAGCTCGGACGGGGTGTCCAGATGGGAATCGTAGATCATTTTTCGTAAGGGGCAAAGGTGGATTTGAGAATCTGGTCCACGGTGATGGCCGGAATGCCGGTATAGTAGAGGGCGCTTCCGCCGGTGAGATTGACAAAGAGGAATTCCTCGGCATGGACGCAGGCTTCGCTGGAGCCTTTCATATCGGCCTTCACGCGGCGGGAGTTGCAGGAAAGGCTGTTCAGGCGGGCTTTTCTTTCACTGCGGAAAGAGAGCGTCCCGGTTTCGCCGGAGAGGGTGCAGTCGGCGTTTCCGCTCAGCTCCAGCGAGATGACCTCGCCGCTGTAGGAAAGGCTGGCCTGTGCACTCCGGTCCATGATGACCCGGGGAGACGGTACCCGCAGGAGGATGTCCCGCGCGACGGATTTGTCTGAGAGTGTGAGCGTATCGGCCACGACTCCCCCGTAGCTGGTGATGAGGGCGTTGCCGGTGCCGGAGACCTTGAAAAGGGAGGGGGCCGATACAAGGACGCGCTTGACGGGCACGGGGGCGTTCTTTCCCTTGTAGAGCTTCCGGACGTCGGAGGGAATGGATTTCTCGTCCATGTCCACGTAGAGCACGCGCGAGCGCACATACACCTGGATGTAGGGCATGAGGGCTTTGTCGGCGATAATCTTGACGCTGGGCTGGCTGCTTTCCTGCAGCGCAAGCTCCATGGTGCTGCCGGCCACGACGGAGTGAAACTCCCCTACGGGACAGATTTTCTCGTCCTGGCACCAGGCTGCTGTACTTAAAGTAATACTTAAGATAAAAGTAAGAAGTTTCTTCATATCTTATGCTTCTAATTGTTCCATCAGGTTGGTCCACTCCTCGGTGGCGGTATCCAGCGAGCGCTTGAGCTCCAGGTATTCGCGGGTGAGCTCCATGATGTCGTCCTTCTCTCCGGGGGCGGCCAGCACCGCTTCGATCTCCTTCATGCGTTTCTCGTCCTTCCCAATCTCTTTTTCCAAGTAGTCTATGCGGTTCTTGATCTTTTTCTGCTCCTTGCTCTGGGCCTTGAAGGCGGTATTGTCGGCTTTGGCGGGCTTCACCACGGGCTGCGGCTCGCGCGTGGCGGCCGGGGCGGCATTTTTCCTCTCCAGCTCCTGCAGGCTCTCCAGCTTTCGGCGACGGAGGAAGTCCTCCACCCCGCCCAGGTGCTCCTGCACCTTTCCGTCCCGGAACTCGTAGAGCTTGTCCACCAGGCCTTCCAGGAAGTCACGGTCGTGGGATACCACAATGAGCGTGCCGTCAAAGCTCTTCAGGGCCTGTTTGAGCACGTCCTTGGAACGAATGTCCATGTGGTTGGTGGGTTCATCGAGCGCCAGGACATTGTACGGAGAGAGCATGAGCTTGGCCATGCCCAGGCGGGCGCGTTCGCCGCCGGAGAGTACGGATACCTTTTTATCGATGTCCTCGCCCTTGAAGAGAAAGGCGCCCAGAAGGTCTCTGAGGCGGGTGCGGATGTCCCCCACCGCAATGCGGTCCAGCGTGCCCAGCACGGTCTCGGACGGGTCCAGGATGTCTTCCTGGTTCTGGGCATAATAGCCGATGTGCACGTTGTGTCCCACTCGGGCCTCTCCCTCCAGGGGATCCAGTTCCCGCATGATTACGCGCATGAGGGTAGTCTTACCCTCTCCGTTTCGGCCGATGAAGGCCACCTTCTCGCCGCGCTTGATCTCGATGTTGGCGCCGCGGAAAACCACTTTCTGGGGGTAGCCCACCGTGAGGTCGGTTCCCTTGAACAC
>DGHE01000058.1:9218-12898 GCA_002392525.1 Bacteroidales bacterium UBA3856
GCTTTAATTCGGGACTGTACCTGATTGCTCTTCGTGGGTTTATAGCGAAAACGGTTGATGAAATCTTCCGTCTTTTCAATCATGCGCTGCTGGTTCTCGTAGGCAGCGGTCTGCTGGGCAATGCGCTCGGCTCGCAGCTCAACGTACTGGCTGTAGGGAACCTTGTAGTCGTGGACGTGCCCCAGGAGGATTTCCACGGTGCGGGTGGTGACGTTGTCCAGGAACTTGCGGTCGTGGGAAACCAGGAGCACGCTCCCCCGGTACGCCTTGAGGTAGTCCTCGAACCATTCGATGGACTCGATGTCCAGATGGTTGGTGGGCTCGTCCAGGAGCAGGACGTCGGGGCCCGCGAGGAGGATTTTGGCCAGCTCGATGCGCATGTTCCACCCCTGGGAGAAGGTTTCCGTGAGGCGGCCCAGTTCATCGGCCTTGAATCCCAGTCCGAAGAGCACCTTCTGCGCCTGCGCCTCCGGGGAAAGCCCGCTTTCCAGCGCCAGGCGGTCGTTGAGCTCATTGAGGCGGTCGATGAGGCGTGCATATTCGGCCGATTCGTAGTCCTCGCGCTCCCCCAGCTCGGCGGTGATGTGCGCGAGTTCGGCCTCCATGTCGTGGAGGTAGTCGAAGACGGAGAGTACCTCTTCCATGACGGTGTGGCCGCGGTGGTGCTCCATGATCTGGGGCAGATAGCCGATGCGCACGCCCGTGGGCTTTTCGATGCTGCCGGAGGTGGGCTGCTCCTGCCCGGTGATGAGTTTCATGAGGGTACTCTTGCCGGCGCCGTTCTTTCCGACGAGGCCTATCTTGTCTCCGTCGGAGATGTGGAAGTTAATGCAGTCCAGCAGGTTATAGCTGCCGAAGGATACCGTTACGTTATTGACAGATATCATGCTTTCTTACAGAGAAGGATGGACAGTTCGTACAGGCCGTAGAGCGGAACGGCCAGCACAAACATGGAAAAAGGGTCGCTGGGAGTGATGAAAGCGGCGAGTACGAGTGTCGCCACCACGGCGTAGCGCCGGCCTTTCCGCAGCATGGGCCGATGGACAATGCCCAGGGCCGACAGCGCCAGGATGATGGTGGGAAACTCGAAAAGAAGGCCGATGAGAAACACCATGGACACGAACATGGACATGTACGAGCTCAGGGAGATGGTGTTCACGATGGCGTCGGAGATGCTGAAGTTCGTGAAGAACATCAGGCACACCGGCAGCACCACGAAATAGCCAACGGCTACTCCCAGGTAAAACAGGCCCGATGCCAGCGTGAAGGCCTTGCGCACGGCTCTTTTCTCGTTTTCATAGAGGGCGGGCGCAATGAACCGCCACAGTTCGTAGATTATGTACGGGAAGCTCAGGACCACTCCGCAGAGTACCGCAACCTTCATATAGGTGAAGAACTGGGCACTGAGCTCGATGTTGATGAGTTCCATGGAAAAATCAACTCCCGGCAGCCTGTACAGCGGAAAATCCGGCTGCGTGGGCCAGAAGACGGCTTTGAAAAGCGGTTTGGGGATACACAGAAAGGCGATGGATACCAACGCAATGGAGAGCACCGAGCGGAACAGGGTTCCCCTCAGTGCTTCCAGGTGGTCCCAGAAGGACATTTCTGTGTCCTTCCCTTCCACTTATTTCTCCTCGGGCTTACTGGAGTTGTCGTCGGATTTGATTTCCTTCTCCACCTCGTTCATGCCCTCCTTGAAACTCTTGACGCCTTTGCCAAGACCCTTCATGAGTTCGGGAATCTTCTTTCCGCCGAAAAGAAGGAGAACGACGGCAACGATGGCGACGATTTCCCACGTGCCAAGCATCAGAAGCGGGTAAACAAAGAACATATCTATCAGTCGTTTAAGTGTTTCTCGAAAATTGCCGCAACGGGCTCGGGGCACCGTACGGGGCGGAAGGTCTCCTTGGAGATGAAGCCCAGCACCACGGTACCATCGGCCAGAAGGACGCCGTCCTGGTTGTACACGGCCTGCTTGATGGTCATCTTCGCAAGCGGCACTTTGTCAAACTCGGCTACGGCGGTGAGGACGTCTCCCATGCGCGCGGGATGATGGAAGTGGCACTCCACGCTCACAATGGGAACCTGGATGCCTAACTCTTTCTCACAGCGCTCGATAGGGAATCCAACCTGAACCATCATTTCATCTCTTGCGATCTCGAAATAACGGATGTAGTTGGAGTGGTGCACCACGGCCATCTGGTCGGTCTCGTAGTAGCGGACGGGGAACGTTGTCTTGAAAGTGGCCATACCTTATTTACTCAGCTGGGCAATCTTGGCCTCCAGGCTCTCGATCTTGGAGAGAGCGTCGGCCTCTTTCTTGCGCTCGTTCTCAATCACCTGTGCGGGAGCGTGGGCGGTGAACTTCTCGTTGGAGAGTTTGGCGCGGACGCCCGCGAGGAACTTCTGCTGGTACTCAAGGTCCTTGCGAGCCTTGGCCAGCTCCTCGGCTACATTCACCAGGCCTTCGAGGGCGATGAACAGCTCGATTGTGCGGACCATGAAGCCTACACCCTGCGCGTCTCCGAATTCGGCCACGCGCTCTACGGTGACGCCTGCGAGCTTCTCCACCACGGGGATGACGCTCTCCGGGAACTCGTTGCCTTTAATCTTGAGGGTGAGGGTTTCCTTGGGGGCGATGTTGCGCTGGCTGCGCACGCCGCGAACGCCGTTCACGGCCTCGGCGGCCAAGGTGAAGTTCTCCAGCACCTTTTCGTCAAAGGTTTCGGCCTTGGGAGAGGCTGCGTACATGATGGTTTCGCCTTCCTTGCGCTCTGCGATATCCTGCCACAGTTCCTCGGTGATGAAGGGCATCACGGGGTGAATGAGCTTGAGAAGAGCCTCGAAGAAATTCAGGGTGGCTTGCTGGGTTCCAGCGTCGATGGGCTGGCCGAAGGCAGGCTTGATGGCCTCCAGGTACCAGCTGCAGTACTCGTCCCAGAAGAGCTTGTAGATGGTCATGAGAGCATCGGAGATGCGGAACTTGCTGTAGTGGTCTTCCACCAGGGCGACGGCCTCGGAGAGTTTGGCGCGGAACCACTCGATGGCTACTTTCTGGGCATCGGTCTGGGGCACATCGGCCACCTGGAATCCCTTGACCAGGCGGTAACTGTTCCAGATCTTGTTGCAGAAGGCTGCACCCTGTTTGATCTGGGCCTCGTCATAGAAGATATCGTTGCCGGCGCTGGAGCAAAGGAGCATGCCGATACGCACGGCGTCGGCTCCGTAGGTTTCGATGAGATCGAGGGGGTTCGGCGAATTTCCGAGTGTTTTCGACATTTTTCGGCCGATTTTGTCCCTCACGATGCCTGTGAAATACACATTGGAGAAGGGCTCCTTACCCATGAACTCTTCGCCGGCCATGATCATGCGGGCAACCCAGAAGAAGATGATGTCCGGGCCGGTAACGAGGTCGTTGGTGGGATAGTAGTAAGCGAGGTCCTTGTTGGGCTGGTGCTCGGGGTGGCCGGGTTTCTCGGGGTCGAACACGGAGATGGGCCAGAGCCAGGAAGAGAACCAGGTATCCAGCACGTCTTCGTCCTGGCGAAGGTCTTCGGCCTTGATATTCGGATTAATGGCCTGGGCTGCTTTAAGGGCTGCTTCCGGTGTGGCTTCAACCACATAGGAGCCGTCGGGCAGGTAATAGGCGGGAATGCGCTGGCCCCACCACAGCTGGCGGG
>DGHE01000058.1:13036-13180 GCA_002392525.1 Bacteroidales bacterium UBA3856
CGGTCTCGAGGGCCATCTTGGCCAGGTCTTCCATCTTGAGGAACCACTGGGCGCTGAGCTTGGGCTCGATGACGGCGTTGGTGCGCTCGGAGTAGCCGATGGGAGAAGTGTAGTCTTCCACCTTGAGGAGGTTGCCGGCTTCTT
>DGHE01000063.1 GCA_002392525.1 Bacteroidales bacterium UBA3856
CCTCCGAAACGCTGCCGGTCTCGGGTGCGCCCGTTACGCCGGCCACTTCTCCGAAGTACTGCCCGGTGCGGTTCTCTTCCAGCGCTTTCTCTACGCCGGCGTCAAAGATGTTGTGGATGGCGCCGATGAGGTTGTACTGCACATTGTCAAGCTGCTGGGAATAGACCGGAACGTTGGCACTGCGGTAACGGGCCCTGCCCAGGCCGTATCGGATATGGTCGAAGTCTTCTCCCCATACGTTGAGGCCGAACTTGAGGATGAGCGGTGACTTGATGACCGATACGTGGTAGTCGAACTGCTGACTCAGATGCTGCGTGCCCGATGCCGCCAGCTGGTAGCGGTCTACATCCAGCACGAAGGGGAAAATCTCCAGAATGTTGTTCTGGACAATGCCGGTGACCGACATGTTGGCAATGCGGGCCTCCTTCTTGTTGCGGAACATCAGGAGGCGGGTAATCCTCGTAAGCTGCGGGCTTTCCTTGAGCCCCAGGTCCTTGCCGCTGATGCGGATGATGCCGTCTACCGAAGGCAGCACCACATTCATGAGGGTGTCAATGTCCGTAGTGGCCGCCAGCTCGCAGTCCAGGTCGCCCTGGAAGGTGGTGAGCAGCGGCATCAGGGTATCGATGGCCGGGAACAGGGTAATGACCTTTCCGGCTGTGATGTCCACCAGGTTGAGGTCGAAGCCCGCTTTGATTTCTTCCTTGTTCCGGGTGGAATAGAAGCCCTCGAAGTAAAGGTCTCCCATGTTGGAGGCGGCAAGGGCGTTGGTGATCTGGAGGGTGCGCTCCCGCATGGCGATATCGGCCGCCGCCCAGTTTACCTTAAGGCTGTCGTACTGGATGGCCGATGCCTCCAGCGTAAAGTTGACATCCAGGTTGGAGGGAATGATGAGGAGCTTGCTTTCCAGCACGGCGGTATCTGGCAGCTGCGCAAGGTCTACGGCCGCTTCTACGGCTTCATCGGAGGCTTCGGACAAGGCCTTGGACGGTTTGTATGTGCTGTAATAGGCATAGCCGCGCATGAGCTCGTTTGCGTCAATAAAGTTGCTGGTAACGCTGGCATTGAGCTTCAGGAGCGAAGCACCGCGTCCCAGCATGGCGCGCCTGAGTCCGGTAAGGCGGGCATTGGCCGACAAATCTGATGCCCCGGCCTCGAGCGTAATGTTCCGGAGGTTGAGCGTGTCGTTGTCAAAGGAACCGTTCGCGTTCCGAATCATGGTCTGCAGCGGGAAGGCCGGCATGCGCAGCCGGGCACTCTCCAGGCCGATGTTGCCCTGCACATCCCAGTCCCGCACATAAGAGCGGATCGCGTCGGACAGGCTGATCTGGATATCGGCTTGCGCAAAGGGATCGCGCTCGCGGGACGCCAGCCGTTCTCGCATGGCTCTTCGGAAGAGGGAGTCCCTCGGAACATCCGGATACACCCGCTGCAAGGAATCCAGCCTGCGGCTGAGGCGGCTTAGGTTGGGCGTTCGGCGGATATGGCGGGTGGCCGATAAATCGAAGTTGAAATCCCTGACGCCCACCATGTTGGCATCCATTCTGGCACGCAGACGGCTGCTTTTGGAGCGAAGGGTAAGGCGGGGAGCCGGGCGCTCCCGGGTAGAAGGCTCTACGCGGAACGTTTCCGTGTTGTCCGTAAGGGTAAGGCCCATGCCTTCGGAGTCTCTGAGGCGCAGGCTTCCCAGTTTGAGAATGCCCATGAGCGAGGTGAGCTCCTTGCCGCCCTTGAGGATGTCTGCCGAGTTCTGCGCCAGCAGCTGCAGGCGGCCACCCCGTACGAACATGTCTTTGAGGTTGGCGTCCAGGCTGTCTATATCGGCCTTGAGGGCCAGTACGCGCGCTCCCTTGGGGAGGTTGCGGTCAATTTCGTTGGCTTTGGTCTGGACGTTCAGGGTAAAGAGCGGGATGCGGGCCTCCAGGCTGTCCTGCGCATTGCGAATGTCCAGGTCCCGGGCTTCGAGACCGGCATTCAGGGAAGCCTTGCCGATGGTGCTCATGCGAAGCTGGGAAAGCCGGGCGCGGCCGTCCAGCCGGGCGCCGAGCGTTCCGGTTCCACTGTATCCGAGGTCTCCGGCAAAGACGCGGGCCAGGGAGTCGACGCGCGCGTCAAGTTTGCCGTTAAGGAGAATGAGCGGGTCTTTTCCCAGCGCATCTTTCACGCTGGCGGTAGCGCTTATGTGGGCGCCCCACACATCTACAAGCAGTTTGTCAATGCTGGCAGTGACCTCCGGCATGTGTCCCTCCCCGTATTGTCCCTGTACCTTGGCGCTCACACTGGCCAAAATGGCATGGGTGGGCAGTTCCTTCAGGGCGGGAATGTTGTCCTGGAACTCGCGGGCCAACTCTCCCAGCGGGCAGTCCTTGATGCCGGCCTGGAGGTCCAGGTCCATGATGCCGTCCTTATGCTTGAAGATGCGGCCTTTTCCGGAGAGGTTCAGGGCCGATACACTGAGATTGAGCTTGCTGACAAGGGCCTCCAGCTCTCCTTTTTCGCGGGCGGGAAGGCTGGCCAGGACATTCAGGCGGATGGGAAGGCGCATGCGGCCATACTCGCTGGTGCGGAGGCTGGCCTCGGCCTGGGCGTCCAGGGAGAACTCGCGTTCATCTACGCTGCCCCGGAGGCTGTGTAACCGCAGGGCCAGGGTATCTGAAGGAAGCCGTCCCGATATGCGCAGCGAATCAATGGCCAGTTGCGCCTGCGAACGATGCATACGGGCCGATTCCACCCGGCCGTCCAGCACCATGCGCTTCATGGAAAACGAGCCGTGAAGGGTGTCTGCGGGGTTGGTGAAGATGATAAGGGAACGGTCTGTGAAGGCAATGCGGTCCAGGATGACCTCCGGCAGCGCCTTGCCCTCTTTTTTGACAGTATCTGCGGGGTCCCCGCCGTTCATGGCAGGAAGGATGTTCCAGTTGGCGGCGGTGGAGTCATAGTAATGGGCGAAGATGCGCGGACGGGAGAGATCCAGTTTGTGGACATGGATGACCTTTCTGCCCAGCAGAGCCATGTAATCTACAGCCAGCTCCAGCCGCTGGAAAGCAGCCACGGTGTCAATGCCTTCCTTCCCGTTCCCGGCTTTCAGAAGGCTGAAACGTCTTTGCACATTCTCTGCATAGAGACTGTCGTACCGGGCATAGCGGCTATGCGGGTAGGTGATGGAAAAGTCCTGGATGTCCAGATTCAGGTACGGAAAACTCTTGATGACGTGCGCCCTCACTTCGCGGAAGTTCACGTCTGCATCTACATACTCCTGTGCCGCCTGGTTCACAATCCTTGTGAGGACCTGGGGGCGCAGCAGGACCTGGAGGGTGACAAGCAGTACCAGCACCAGGACGAGGAGCCCGATGACGGTATTGCGTATGACCTTTCCCGCTTTCATGGCTTAGATGACGTAATCTTTCACGTCCTGGGCCGTGACGGGATTGCCGCCCAGGATGAGGAGGCGCTCCACCACGTTCCTGAGTTCCCGGATGTTACCAGGCCAGGAGCGCTCCTGGAGCAGCTGCAGGGCTTCGTCGGTGAAAAGGGTGGCGGGTTTTCCGCTCTCGTTGCTGATTCTCTCGGCGAAGTATTCCACCAGCGTGGGAATGTCTTCCTTGCGGTCGTCCAGGGCCGGAACCCGGAGCACTATTACGCTGAGGCGGTGGTAGAGGTCTTCACGGAAGTTGCCGTTGGCGATCTCTTCCTGAAGGTTCTTGTTGGTGGCGGCAATGACGCGCACGTCCACGGTGATTTCCTTGTCTCCTCCCACGGGCGTGAGTTTTTTTTCCTGCAGCACGCGCAGGACCTTGGCCTGTGCCGGGAGCGACATGTCTCCAATCTCGTCCAGGAAGATGGTGCCGCCATCGGCCTGCTCAAATTTTCCCTTGTGGTCCCGGATGGCCGATGTGAATGACCCCTTCTTGTGCCCAAACAGTTCGCTGTCGATGAGTTCTGAGGGAATGGCGGCGCAGTTGACTTCCACGAAAGGCATCATGGAACGGTCGCTGAGCTGGTAAATGCCCTGGGCCACCAGCTCTTTGCCAGACCCGTTGGGGCCGGTAATGAGGACGCTGGCATGGGTGGGCGCCACTTTCCCGATCATCTCCTTGAGGTGGGCGACAGGAACGGACTCGCCAATCATTTCCTGTCCGTAGATTTTCTTTTTGAGGATTTTTGTCTCCTTTACGAGGTTGGCCTTGTCGGTGGCGTTCTTGAGGGTGATGAGGATGCGGTTGAGGTCCAGCGGCTTCTCAATGAAGTCGAAGGCGCCCTTTTTGATGCATTCTACCGCTATGTTGATGTCGGCGTGGCCCGACACCATGACAACCGGCGACTCAATGCCGGACTCGATTATTTTTCCGAGGAGTTCGATGCCGTCCATTTCGGGCATCTTGATGTCGCAGAAGATGGCGTCATACTTTTCCTTCTGGGCCTTTTGCAGGCCTTCCAGACCGTTTTCTGCCAGCTCTACCTGGTAGTTTTCCATTTCCAGAATCTCCTTGAGGGAGTAGCGGATGGCACGCTCATCATCTACAATCAGAACTTTCATGACATATAACTTTATTATGCAAATATCGCAAAAATAATCTATATTTGTATGCTTAACATAACCTTTCTATGAGCATTCCGGACATCATCATTGCCGTAGACGGCTATTCCTCCACTGGAAAAAGCACCTTTGCCAAACTGGTGGCGGCAGAATTCGAGTTCCTGTATCTTGACAGCGGTGCCATGTATCGTGGGGTCACGCTGGCTGGTCTGGAGGCCGGGGTCATCGGGGACGGAAAGATTGACGAGGCCGGGACGGTACGGGTGATGGAACCGCTGGACCTCCACTTCCGCCGGGTGGACGGTACCACACAGCTTTTCCTCGGAGACCGCTGCATAGAGAAAGAAATCCGCGGCTGGGAGGTATCCCAGTATGTAAGTCCCGTCAGCGCGGTTCCCGCTATCCGTCACTGGGTAGACGACAGACTGCACGCGTTCGCTGCCGGCGGCCGCGTCATCATGGACGGCCGCGACATCGGCACCACTGTCTTTCCCGACGCCCAGCTCAAGATTTTCATGACGGCCGATGAAGGCGTACGCGCCCGCCGGCGTTATGACGAACTGGTTCTCAAGGGGGAGAAGACCACCCTGGAAGAGGTGGCCGCCAATCTCAGGGATCGTGATTACCGGGATTCGCATCGGCCCAACTCGCCGCTGCGCCAGGCCCCGGATGCCTATGTCCTGGATAACACTCACATGACCCTTCACGAGGAAGTGGTCTGGATTCTGGGGCTTCTGCAGGGAAAATTCAATATTCTGGATAGTCCGGGCCTGTCATGCTGAGAGTAGAGATAGATCCCGGTTCCGGTTTTTGCGGAGGAGTTATCCGCGCTATCAAAAAGGCCGAGGAATACCTGTCTGAGGGTTATTCATTGTATTCACTGGGTGCCATCGTGCACAATGAGGCAGAACTTTCCCGTCTTCGGGAGAGAGGTCTCATCACGGTGAAATCGCTCTCGGAGGTTCCGGAAAGGGAGACCGTCCTCATCCGTGCCCACGGAGAACCGCCTTCCACGTACCGTGAGGCATCGGCCCGCCATCTCACCGTCATCGACTGCTCCTGCCCTGTGGTGTTGCAGCTGCAGCGAAGGATCCGCGAGGCCTACGCCCGCCTGCATGAGGACGGGTCCCGCGGGCAAATCATCATTTTCGGACGTGTGGGCCATGCCGAGGTCCTGGGCCTTCTGGGTCAGGTAGAGGGAGATGCGCTGGTCATTGAGAATGTCGCCATGCTGGAAGAAGCCCTTCTTTCCGGCTGTATAGACCTTTCGCAGCCCATCGAGATTTTCTCCCAGACCACCAAGAGCCCGGCCGAATACGCCAGAATCTGCGGGATGCTCAAGGAACGGGGCGCCCGGCTCACCGTACATGACACTATCTGCGCCCAGGTGGCTACCCGCCACGAGCACCTGGCCCAGTTTGCCGCTTCGCACGACGTGATTCTGTTCGTCTCCGGGCGGTCTTCCTCCAACGGAAAGGTTCTCAGCGACCTTTGCCGCCGGGTGAATCCCCGCACCTACCTCATCGGCGGGGCAGGGGACCTGGACGCGTCTTGGTTTGCAGAGGGCCAGAGCGTGGGCGTATGCGGCGCCACCTCCACGCCCAAGTGGCTGCTGGAGGAAGTGGCCTCGACTGTTAGAAACTTACAACTATAAATCAATATGGCAGAATTCAAATATGCACCTATGTTTCAGCTTGGTGAAGATACCACTGAATACTACAAGATTCCAGGTTCGGAGAAACTGGTGAAAACAACCACCTGTGGCGACAAGACCCTCCTGGAAGTGTCTCCAGAGGCCCTTACACTGGTAGCCCAGCAGTCTTTCCATGACTGTCAGTTCATGCTGCGCCGCGCTCATAACGAGCAGGTGGCCGCTATCCTGAAGGACCCCGAGGCTTCCGACAATGACAAGTATGTGGCCCTGCAGTTCCTGCGCAATGCAGAGACCGCCGTGAAGGGCGTTCTTCCTTTCTGTCAGGACACCGGTACCGCCATTATCCACGGCGAGAAGGGACAGCATGTCTGGACAGACTTCGAGGACGAGGAAGCCTTGAGCCTGGGTGTTTTCAATACCTACACGAAGGAGAATCTCCGCTACAGCCAGAACGC
>DGHE01000120.1 GCA_002392525.1 Bacteroidales bacterium UBA3856
CGCTACTACAAGTCCTTCTTCCGCGCCGCCTTCATGGCCATTGAACCGGGCACCGGACACATCCGCGCCTACGTGGGAGGACCGGACTACCGCTACTTCAAGTACGACAACGTGCGCCAGGGAAAGCGTCAGGTGGGCTCCACCATCAAGCCGTTCCTGTATACCCAGGCCATGGAAAGCGGCATGACGCCCTGCGACCCCGTCCTCAATTCGCCCGTCGTGATTGCCACCGGCACCGAGGAAGAGACCTGGTCGCCCCAGGACCCTCACGCCGACGGCACCATGGTAGACCTTACCTGGGGCCTCGCACACAGCTCCAACTCCGTATCGGCCTACCTCATGAAGCAGCTGGGCGCCCCGTCCATGGTGTCCATGATGCGAAAGATGGGTATCGGCGGGTTTGTAGACCCTGTGGTGGCCCTTTGCGTGGGCTCGGCAGACCTTTCCGTCTACGACATGGTCACCGCCTATAACACCTACCCTTCCGGCGGCGTGTACACCACTCCCATCTTCGTCACCCGCATCGAGGACAGCGACGGCAATGTGCTGGGCCAGTTCAGCGACCGCAAACGCGAGGCCCTGTCCCTCACGGCTACCGGTGAAATGATTCACATGATGCGCGCCGTGGTAGACTCCGGCACGGCCATCCGCCTTCGCGTCAAGTACGGTCTCAAGGGAGAAATCGCCGGCAAGACCGGTACCACCAACGACAACTCCGACGGCTGGTTCATCGGCTATACGCCCCGCATCACCGCCGGTGTGTGGGTGGGCGCCGAGGACCGTTATGTGCATTTTGCCAACACCAACCTGGGCCAGGGTGCCAACATGGCCCTTCCCATCTGGGGCATCTGGATGAAGAAAGTCCTGGCCGACCCTACCCTGGGCATCTCCGAGACCGACGTCTTCCCCGAGCACCTCAAGGGCTCGTGGTGCACGCCCATGGATGAGGAGACCACCCCCGAAAAAACTGATCTTGAGAACTATTACTTCGAATAATGTCTAAATATCAATCCATAGCTGTAATCTACGGCAGCGACTCGTCGGAATGGGAAGTGTCGTGCCGCAGCGGTGAGTTCACCGCATCCCGTATTGACGAATTCCGTTACGACGTTTATGAAATCTTCGCCCGCTTCGGAGACTGGAAGCTGGTGGCCATGCGCAAGGCCAATTCTATGCGCCAGCCTTTCCCCGAGGGCGCCCAGCCCGAAGTGGATAAGTCCGACTTTTCCGTGATGGTGCTGGGAGAGAAGATCAAGTTCGACTTTGCCTACATCATGCAGCACGGTGCGCCCGGCGAGACGGGCCTCCTGCAGGGATACCTGGAGATGCTCCGCATCCCGCATTCCAGCTGCAGCGCCTTCGTCACCACCATCGCCTTTGACAAATACTCCTGCAAGAGCTACCTCAGGGGAACCGATATCGTGAAACTGGCTCCCGATGCTTTCATCCGCCAGGGAGAAAACGTGGAAGAGTTCTGCGACAGGGCCGTGAAGCGCCTGGGCCTGCCCCTTTTTGTGAAGCCCACCGGCGGCGGTTCCAGTTTCGGCATCACCAAGGTGGAGAAGGCGGAGGACCTTCCGGCTGCCATCCGCTATGCCTTCGTGGAGGGAGATACGGTCATTGTCGAGGCTGCCATCCCCAGTGAGCACGAACTTACCTGCGCCGCCTACTTTGACGGTAAGGACGTAAAGACGCTGCCCGTCATCGAGATCATCTCCTCTACCGGCTGGTTCGACTACGACGCCAAGTACAACGGCCTCAGCCAGGAAGTCTGCCCCGCAGAAATTCCCCAGGAACTGTCGGAGAAGGTGCAGGAAATCACCCGCAAGATCTACCGCTGCCTGGGCTGCAAGGGCCTTGTCCGCATGGACTATATATCTTCCCCGGACGGCATCTACTTCCTGGAAGTGAACATCATCCCCGGCATGACCAACGCTTCGCTGGTTCCCAAGATGGTCCGCGCCGCCGGCATCAGCATCACGGACTTCCTCACCACCATCATCGAGAATTCCTAGCCCATGCTGCTTTCCGATTTTTTGAAAGCGGGCGCTCAGGCCCTGGAGTCGTTGTACCCTGCCCAGGAGGCACACGGCATTGTCCTCATGCTGTGCGAGGAACTCATCGGCACCAAGAGCTATACGCACATTGTAGAGCCACACTATCAGATTGACGGGAAAGATGAAGAGCCTCTCTCCCGGGCTATGGAGCGCCTCAAGGCCGGAGAACCCATCCAGTACGTGCTGGGCAAGTCCGAATTCTGCGGGCGCACTTTCCGTGTCACCCCGGATGTCCTCATTCCCCGTCCCGAGACGGAGCTCCTGGTGAAGGAGGCGGTGAAGCTGGCCGATATGACCCGCCGCATGCGCATTCCCTTCGGAAAACAGGCCGAGCCCGTGCGGGTGTTGGACCTCTGCACCGGGTCGGGCTGCATTGCCTGGTCGGTGGCCCTGGCCGTTCCCGGCGCCCGGGTTGTGGGGATAGACATCTCTGAAAAAGCGCTGGAGGTGGCCCGCAGCCAGAATTTCTCGGAGGAGCTCAAGGCAAAGGGCGCTGTCGCCCCTACCTTTGTAAAGGCCGATGTCCTGGAAAGCGAGGAAAACTTTCAGTATAACCACGGTCAGTTTGACCTCATCCTTTCCAATCCACCCTATGTGTTGGAAAAGGAAAAGGCAGCCATGCGCCGGAACGTATTGGAATATGAACCTGCCCAGGCACTCTTTGTCCCGGACGACGATCCGCTCCTTTTCTACCGTGCGGTGGCCCGCTGGTCGCAGCGCTTCCTTGCCCCCGAGGGAAAGGGTCTTACGGAAATCAACGAGGCCCTCGGAAACGAGACGGTGGAGGTTTTTCGCTCCTCAGGCTTCCACCAAAGCGAAACAGTGACCGATTTTTTCGACAAAAATCGCTTTGTGTTTTACATGAGATAGGCCCTGCACAGCGCTGCAAGGCCTTTTTTGTCGATTATCCGTTTCATTTTTGATGAAACGGATAAGTATTCTGTACTTTGTAGAAAAAAAGATGATGAAGTACAGTGCTATTCTTGCCGCATCTGCCGCGGCCCTTTTCACCGCCTTTCTGAGCGGCTGTTCCCGAATGGAAGTTTACTCTCACGGCCCCGTCAGCGAGCCCCGTTTCGTCACTCTCCAGGAGGTGGCGCAGCTGCTCTCGTCCATTCCCCTCGAAGAAGGACATCTGAAGGAGGTGCATGACGCCGCTACGGCATCGGCCTCCAACGGCTATGACGAGGAATACCGCATGCTGGACCTGTTCGCCGCGCCCGGGACGGGGGTAGGTGCATCGGCCCCCACCAAGGCCGATACCTACGCGCATCCCCTACGCGACGTCCTCCGGGAGGCGATGCTCCAGACGAAGGCTGGTGGCAGGGACGCCCGCGCCTGGCTGGATTCGCTGGCCCTCTCCGATGTCCAGATCTACTGGCCCAACTCCGAGTCCTGGGACGGTCACACGGGGCCAGTCATCACCTTCGACCCCGGAGACGGCGCCACCACCAACGAAGGGTATGCCATCCTCTCAGACGGTTCGGTGAAAAAGCTGCTCGTAGATGAAACCATGGCCGATGAACGCCCTGTGTGGGTGGTGAACCGCAATTCTGACGCCCAATACAAGAGTCTGGAACTGCGCAGGCGGGAAGACCCCGACTGGGGAAATGGCGGCGGTGAAATCCTGGTTAAATCGCCTTCCAGTTCAGAGATAAAGACCCTGGTGCTGCGCTCTTTCACGGCCCACCGGCAGTATGACACCTGGTTTGCGGGTGCTGCAGAGTTCTTTGTGAAGATGGGCGCGCTGGAAGACTTTACCGCCAGCACCGAGGCTGAACTCCGCCTCTATGAGCCGGTCATCACGGACTTTATGATTGTAGTAAGAAGGAAGCAGGTGGGTAAGGAAATCCCGTTCAATGCCATCCTGGTCTCTGAATGGACCTCGCAGCTGTCCTCGTGTGCGTTTATGTGCATCGAAGATGACGGCGGCTCCCGGACCACCTGGAGGTGCAATGCCACGGTCAAAGTCAAGTCCCAGAGCTATGGCGTGGAACTGGAACTGCCTCTCTATTCCCGTGACGACATTGTCTGGCGCGGCTCCCTTACCCGTTCCTTCATCGAACGCAACAGCGGCTCTACCGTTCGTCTCGGCGATGTGGACCTGGTGCTGGAACTGATTTAAATTCTCAAGATTTAGTGGTATCTTTGCGGCATGAAAGCATTGGAATTGCTTGCGCCCGCCCGCACGGCGGACATCGGCATCGCAGCCATTGACTGCGGGGCCGATGCCGTATATATCGCCGGGCCTCTCTTCGGGGCCCGGCAGGCGGCCGGGAACAGTTTGGAAGATATTGCCCGGCTGTGCGAGTATGCGCGGCGCTATGGCGTACGTATCTATGCCACGGTCAATACACTCCTGGAGCCGGAGGAACGGCCTGCGGCGCAGAAACTGGTGCAGGACCTGGAAAAGGCCGGTGTGGATGCGCTCATCGTGCAGGATCCCGCCGTGCTCTCCATGAGTGACACCCTCATCATGCACGCCTCTACCCAGTGTGCCCTGCGTACGCCGGAGAAAGCCAGAGGGCTGGAGAGTCTGGGCTTTGGCCGCCTGGTATTGGAAAGGGAATTGTCCCTGGAACAGATCAAAGCCATCAGCGAGGCCGTACATACAGAAATTGAATTCTTTGTACACGGAGCCCTGTGCGTATGCTACAGTGGCCAGTGCTATCTCTCGGAATACCTCACCGGCCGCAGCGCCAACCGCGGTGCCTGCGCCCAGCCCTGCCGGAGCCTGTACGACCTGGAAGATGCAAACGGCAAGGTTCTCGTGAAAAACAAACCGCTGCTTTCCCTGAAAGATTATAACCTATACCACCGCCTGGAAGACCTGGCCAAGGCTGGCGTGAGCTCTTTCAAGATTGAAGGCCGTCTCAAGGGAGAATCCTATGTGCGCAATGTGGTAAAGGCCTATTCCGAGGCTTTGGACCGCTTGGTGGCCCGCTATCCGGATGAGTACTGCCGCGCTTCGTTCGGCCATGTCAGCGGAGGCTTCGCCCCCGACCTCAATAAAACGTTCAACCGCGGTTACACAGAGCTTTTCCTGGATGGAAAGCGTGGCCAGTGGGCTGCCGAAGGCGGCGGAGAGTATGTGGGAAAAGTCAAACGCCTCACCCCTTCCGGCTTTATCCTGGATCCGGCATCACCGGACGTAAAACTGTCCAACGGAGACGGATTCACCTTTGAGGGCGGCGGTGTCAGGGCCGATGTCTGCGAAGGGTTCACGGTCCAGTGTAAGAAGGTGGACACCCTCAAGGAAGGCACCCGGCTCTACCGGAACATCAGTACAGCCTTTGAAAAGCAGTTGGAAGCGGCAAAGCCCGTTCGGGAAATCCCTGTACAACTCTCCGTTGAAATCAATGGCTCTATTCTGGTAAAAGCACTGTCGGAGGATGGCCGTGCCGCCAGTATCCAGTTGGAAAAGCCTGTGGATATAGCCCGGGATGCAGAGAAAATGGTTCAGAACATAAATACGCAGCTGGGTAAACGTAGCGGCCACTACAGCTTTTCCGTGCGCTCCCTGGCGGTTAAAGGAGACATGCCTTTCATGACGGCCTCTTTCCTTAACGGCATTCGCCGTGATTTGGCAGAGCAGCTGGACCAGTTACCCGTTGAGGCGCGCCCGCTCTACCGGGGTGCCAAACAGCCCAATACTTCTTTCCGGCTGGAATACCATAACAATGGTGAGCTCATGCGCACTAAATACTGCATCCGGCACCAGCTGGGCCTGTGCCCCCGTCAAGGCAAAGTTAAAAAAGCAGAACCGCTCTTCCTCCGAAACGGGAAAGAGCGGCTCCAACTAACTTTTAACTGTGCCGAATGCGAAATGACGCTTACAGCGTCTTGAGCTGAGCTGCGGCCTGGGCGGCGTATTTGGCGCTGCCGGAGAGCTTGCCGTAGTATTCCTTGGCGGTAGCTTTGTCGCCGGCCTTCTGGGCGGTGGCGGCAATGGTGAAGATGATGTCCTCGGCGTTCTTGGCGTTGGGGGCGAGCTCCAGATACTTCTTGTAGGCCTCGATGGCGTTGCTGCTCTTGCCGCTCTTGGTGTAGGCGCTGGCCATGAGCATGTAGGCGTTGGCGCTCTCGACGTAGCTGTTGGACTTCTCCAGGGCGGCGATGGCGTCGGCATTCTTGCCGGCCTTCAGAAGGGCCTGGCCCTGCTTGAGGAAGTTGGTGGACAGGAGCTTGACAGCCTGGGTCTCACCCAGCTCGTTGGCTTTCTCCAGGGAAGCTATGGCCTCGGGGGAACCGGCCTGCATCTGGGCCTGGCCCAGCAGCAGGAAAGCCATGCCGTCTTCGGGGGTGAGCTTGGTCACTTCCGAGAGGGCTGCGGCGGCGCCGGCGAAATTCTTCTCTTTGAGCAGGGTGGAACCTTTACGCATGTACACGTTGGGAACCAGGCTCTTGGCTTCCTCGACTACTTCGGAAGCCTCGTATTCGGTGGCTACGGTCTGGGTTTCGGTGAGCACGGAAATGGCCTCGTCGTAGGCACCGTCGTTGATCTTTTCCTTGGCGATGGACAGGAGGACGCCGGGAATGGCTTCCTTGCATTTGGCAACGAGCTCCGCGGCTTCGTCGCCCTCAATGGCCTGAGCTTTCTCCAGGGCGGCACGGAAGTTGGCCAGGGCCTCGGTCTTGTTGGTTTCAAGGGCCTGGGCGCCGGCGTTGAAAGCATCGACGGCTTCGTTGTAATCCTGTGCAAAGGCCATGGTGGCGGCCAGCCCGAAGGCTGCAATGACGGCAAATAACTTTTTCATTGTTTTGTGTTTATTTTTTGAGGTTATACATTTCTAACTAGCACGTGAATTGCAAAAATAGCAAAAATGTTTGTAATTTTGCACGGACGAATGACGAATTTATACATAAAAAACTTCATCGCGGTTCTCTCGTGCCTGTTGGTATGGTCAATAACTGTGCCAGCGCAGGTTGAACTGCCCCAACTTCCCGCCGATCCTGCCGTCAAAATGGGCACTTTGCGAAGCGGCGTTACGTATTACATGGTACATACTCCTGAGGAGAAAGGCTATGCGCATGTGGCTGTGGTTCAGGAGAATGAAATGCTGCCAGATGCCAGGCTCGATGCCCTGGACACGGATTTTTTCAGCCGTATGGGTATTGCGCCCGGGCCGGAGGGCTTTGTGTCCGAGGTTGACGGAAATACCATTTACAGGTTCTCGGACGTACCCTTCTACAAAGGAGACGTGCTGGATTCCACCCTGCTGTTCGCTTTTGCCCGCGTGGCCGAGTCCCGTGCCCGCCAGGCCGTCATCATCTGTGGGGACATCGACGCCGTGGAACTCAAGAAGAAGATGGATATCTTTTCCATGCTGGTTCCCCGCATGCCTTCTCATGAAATTGACGATTCGTATGTGTGGACCCCTACATCGGTGCCGGTTGTGGACGTCACTACCGAGGGCCGCTCCCGGGTTACCGTGACCTATGCATCGGCCCGCATCCCGCGGGAGCTCATGAATACGGCGCAGGCTGTGGTCACCCGCCAGTTCGGGGCCGAGATACGGCAGCTGCTTCGCCACCGCCTCTCGCGGAACCTCTCCGACGAGGGAATTGACGGCTATTACATCGGCATGGATGCGCGCAGAAGTGAGTCCCATGACGGAGACGAACGGCATACCGTGTATGTGGAAGTTCCGAAGGAACAGCTCACCCTGGCTATGAAGGTGATGGCCCGGACCCTTGGAGAGTTGGACGATTTCGGCGTTTCCACCGCGGAGTTTTCCGACGTGAAGCAGGTGCTGCTGCCGGGCATGCACCGGGCGGCGGCGGTCACACCTTCTGCCCGTGAATACGTAGAGCGTTGCATGGGACACTTCCTGTATGGAGCACATCTGGCTACCGGTGCGGAGACGCTGCGCTATTTTTCCCGGAAAAACGTGGCCGACAGTGTGGAGACGCGTCTTTTCAACCGTTACGCGCAGGCTCTTTGGGGCCGCCTGGACAATTTCACCCTGGCCATTACGGGCGCTCCGGACTCCCTGGACACCGACGAGCTTCTCTTTGATTATAACCTTCATTACCTGTATGGCTCCGTAGTCGCTTCCGGCAAGGATTATTCCTGGCACTCGGCCGATACCGCCGCCCTGCATGTGAGCCCGTCCAAGGTCAAGCTTAAGAGCGAAAGGGCAGAACCTGTTTCCGGCGGCGTGCTCTGGACTTTCTCCAACGGCATGCGGGTCGTGTACAAACAGGTGAAAGGCTCAGGCTACTTCTCCTATGCCCTTCAGCTGAACGGAGGCTTGTCTCAGGTACAGGGACTCTCCGAGGGCGAAGGAGCTTACATCGGAGCGCTTCTGCCCCTGTATAATGTGGCCGGCCTTGCTCCCGGCACTTTCCAGGATATGCTCCTTGCAAATGGCATTTCCATGCAGACGCATGTGGAGTTTAACAGCATGGATGTCAGCGGCAGCGCCCCGTCCGACAAACTTTCCCTGCTCCTCAAGGCCTTCCTTGCCATCGCCAACCGGCGTTCTCCCAATGCCGATGCCTTCCGCGCCTTCCGCGCGCAGCAGCAGCTCGCGGGCCCTTCGCTGGAGGGAACTCTTTTCCGGGCGCTGAATCCCGGGTATGTGTGCAGCCCGTATGCATCGGCCCGGGTACCGTCCGACGAAGTGCGTACCAAGGCCCACAAGTTCTTTGAGGACCGGTTCTCACGCGTGAATGACGGTGTCCTCATCCTCTCGGGAGACCTCTCCGAGGAAGGCGCCAAGAAAATGCTCATGAAGTACCTGGGCGGGTTCCGCACCCTTCGCGGGTCGGTGGTCCGACGCCCGGTGGAAATGCGTACGCTCAGCGGCGTTTCCACTTTGACGGGAACCGGAACGCCAGGTTTCTACGTGCTCATGGACTGCGAAAAGAGCATGACCACCGCCAACTATTACACCTCTTTTGTGGCGCTGGATGCCCTTCGCACGTCACTGGCGCGTCACCTGGCCAGGTATGGAATCAAGGCTGCGGTGGATCTGCGCTACTGCGTGCAGCCACAAGAGCGTTTCCAGGTGCTCATCCTGTGTCCCGGAGCGCCGGTCGAGGCCCTTCCCTCCGTGCGCGCGGCCATTGCCGATGCCGCCAAGGAAGAAGCATCCACCACAGATATCAAAGCCTGGAAGCAGAAACTGGAGGCAGATGTCCGGCAGCGCATGGCAACTCCGGACGGCTTTGTAGCCTCCCTGCTGGCCCGGTACTCGGCCAACAAGGACATGGTGTCCCGCTACGCCGAGTCCATCTCCGAAATAGACGGCGCCCAGGTACAGTCTTTCCTTGAGTTCCTTTCCCAGGGCGGGCGCATTGAATATATTGTCCATGAGTAATTCATTTGGAACCATTATAGAAATTGGAGACATTCTCGTGTCCGAGGACGTCGTGCTGGAGTACTTTGCCTGCGACTACCCTGTATGCAAGGGAGCATGCTGCATCATCGGCGACAGCGGCGCGCCCCTCAAGGAGGAGGAGCTGGAGCCGCTGGAGGCCAATTACCCCATCTACAGTCCGCTCATGCGGGAGCAGGGCCGTGCCGCCATCGACGCCAAGGGCTTCTTCGAGATAGACCGGGACGGAGACCTGGTGACGCCCGTCGTGGATGGCAGCGAGGAGTGTGCCTACTGTCATTTTACGGCCGACGGCAGCTGCATGTGCGCCATTGAACGGCAGTTCTGCGCGGGGAAGGGAACTTTCCGCAAGCCCATTTCCTGCAGCCTCTATCCCATCCGGGTGGCAGACCTCGGCGGCGGCCGGGTGGGCCTGAACCTGCACCGCTGGAACATCTGCAAGGAGGCCTATGAAAAAGGGCGCCGCGAAGGAATCCGGGTGTACCAGTTCCTCCGCGGGCCGCT
>DGHE01000091.1:0-947 GCA_002392525.1 Bacteroidales bacterium UBA3856
GTATTTGATTCCGGGGCGGAATCAAAGGAGGGAAGGGGATATCGGCCCTAATTATTTATCATTTTATTAGTTCCGGAAATTGTTTTATCAATGAGAATTGTTATATTTGTGATGGAGTCGGTGATGACTGGCTCTGCCATCGGCCGGCCCCTACTGGGAAGTGGGAAAGGTGTGGGGCAATCAAGCCCTTTTACGGTGGGGATAGGCCCTGTGACGGTTGTTGCGGGGACTATAGGGTTTTGTGTGAGTTTATCGGACTGAGTGCATTTGAAGTCTAGCGAGACGGTGGTGTGCGTGTGCGGGCTCTGGAGAGCGGCACGGTGATTATGGAGGTGAAGGATGGGCCCTATGAACCGACCGGGCCGGAGGATATTCTGGCGCTTTAGTTGAGAATTAAAATGATATATAGATAAGTAAACATTTATGGCAAAAAAAGCATTAATTACCGGTATTACCGGGCAGGACGGAAGCTTCCTGGCGGAGTTTCTGATAGAAAAGGGATATGAGGTGCATGGCATCATGCGGCGAAGCAGCAGCTTCAATACGGGCCGTATCGAGCATCTGTACCTGGATGAGTGGGTGCGCGACATGAAGAAAAAGCGCCTCATCAACCTCCATTGGGGGGACATGACGGATAGTTCCAGCCTCATTCGCATCATCAGCGAGATTCGGCCGGACGAGATTTACAACCTGGCCGCCCAGAGCCACGTGAAGGTGTCCTTCGACGTGCCGGAGTTCACGGCCGATGCCGATGCCATCGGCGTGCTGCGCCTGTTGGAGGCGGTGCGGATTGCCGGTTTGGCGGAGACTTGCCGCATCTACCAGGCATCCACGTCGGAACTCTTCGGCCTGGTGCAGGAGGTGCCGCAGAAGGAGACGACGCCGTTTTACCCGCGCAGCCCTTATGGCGTCGCGAAACTCTACGGCTTCTGGATCATGAAGAACTA
>DGHE01000091.1:999-1195 GCA_002392525.1 Bacteroidales bacterium UBA3856
TGAAGAACTACCGCGAGAGTTACGGGATGTACTGCTGCAACGGTATCCTCTTCAACCATGAGAGCGAGCGCCGCGGCGAGACGTTTGTGACGCGGAAGATTACGCTGGCAGTAGCCCGCATTGCCCAGGGTTTCCAGGACAAACTGTATCTGGGCAACCTGAATTCGCTGCGTGACTGGGGCTATGCCAAGGACTA
>DGHE01000091.1:1275-2026 GCA_002392525.1 Bacteroidales bacterium UBA3856
GTGCATGTGGCTCATCCTGCAACAGGAGAAGCCGGAGGACTTTGTGATTGCCACCGGTCAGTATCATACAGTGCGTGAGTTTGCTACGCTGGCCTTCAAGGAAGTGGGCATCGAGCTCCGCTGGGAAGGCGAAGGCGTGGACGAGAAGGGAATCGACGTGGCTACGGGCCGCGTGCTGGTGGAGGTGGATCCCAAGTACTTCCGTCCGGCCGAAGTGGACCAGCTGCTGGGAGACCCCACCAAGGCCCGCGAGCGGCTGGGCTGGAATCCGCAGAAGACTTCGTTCGAGGACTTGGTGAAGATTATGGTGCAGCACGATATGAAGAAGGTACGCAAACTTTACCTTCGTTCTCAGATGGAGGACTAAAATGGAAAAGAACAGTAAAATCTATGTGGCCGGGCACCGCGGGATGGTGGGATCGGCCATTGTGCGGGAACTGCAGCGGCAGGGATATACGAATTTGGTGCTGCGCACGCACAAGGAACTGGATCTGACGCGGCAGGAGGCCGTAGAGGCGTTTTTTTCGGCGGAAAAGCCGGAGTATGTGTTCCTGGCGGCGGCCAAGGTAGGGGGGATTATTGCCAATCAATCGGCCTTGGCGGATTTCATGTATGAGAACATGATCCTGGAGATGAACGTGATTCATGCGGCATGGAAGAATGGCTGCAAGAAACTGGAGTTCCTGGGCTCTTCGTGCATCTATCCGCGCATGGCGCCGCAGCCGATGTCGGAGAGTTGCCTGCTCACCGG
>DGHE01000091.1:2148-2333 GCA_002392525.1 Bacteroidales bacterium UBA3856
AAGTACTGCGAGTTTCTGAACAAGCAGTACGGGACGGATTATATTTCGGTGATGCCGACGAATCTGTATGGCCCCAACGACAATTATCATCCGGAGCATTCGCATGTGCTGCCGGCGCTGATTCGTCGCTTCCATGAGGCGAAAGAGGCGGGACTGCCTTCGGTGACCTGCTGGGGCGACGGCTC
>DGHE01000091.1:2410-3773 GCA_002392525.1 Bacteroidales bacterium UBA3856
TGTATGTGGACGACCTGGCCAATCTATGCGTGTTCCTGATGAACAACTATTCCGGGGATGAGACGGTGAATGCCGGAACAGGCAAGGAACTCACCATCAAGGCTTTGACGGAGATGGTGGCCCGGGTGGTGGGTTATACCGGCCGCATTGAGTGGGATACCACCAGGCCTAACGGCACGCCGCGGAAACTGCTGGATGTCTCGAAGGCATCGGCCCTGGGCTGGACGTATAAGACGGAACTGGAAGACGGCATCCGCCTGGCGTATGAGGATTTTTTGCATAATCCCATGCGGGCGGAACGATAATTTTGCCTATCTTTGCTAAGATAACCAATCATTTATGCCTAAGAAAGTTTTTGTTTCAGGTTGTTACGACCTTTTGCACAGCGGCCATGTGGAGTTTTTCCGCCAGGCTTCGCAGTTTGGAGACCTTTACGTGGGCATCGGCTCCGACGCCACTGTGCTTCATTATAAGAATCACAAGACTTTGTATCCGGAGCAGGAGCGCCTGTTCATGGTGAAGAGCATCAGATATGTGAAGGATGCGTTTATCAATCAGGGCTCCGGCGTGATGGATTTCATCCCGACCGTCGAGGCGCTGAAGCCGGATGTGTTTGTGGTGAATGCCGACGGGAGTAATGAGCAGAAGCGCAAGTTCTGCGAGGAGCGGGGGATTGAGTATGTGGTTTTGCAGCGCACGCCCGCCGAGGGCCTGAAGGCTCGTTCGTCCACGGATTTGAAATCGGAAAGTTCCCGGATTCCTACGCGCCTTGACCTTGCCGGCACGTGGATTGACCAGCCTTATGTGTCGTACCTGGCGCCGGGATGGGCAATTACCATCTCCCTGGAGCCCACCTTCGAGGTGCGCGACCGCTGCGGCCTTTCGACATCAACCCGAAAGATGATCCAGAAGATCTGGCCCATCAAGTTGCCGGACATGGAGCCGGAGATGCTCGCGAAGTTGGTGTTCTGCTTCGAAAACGATCCTGAGCGCTCGGACGGGATTATTTCTGGGGCGCAGGATGCGATCGGTATTTGCATTCCGGGCCTTTGCCGGCACTACTACAACAACCGTTTCTGGCCCGAGAAGATTGAGACCTGCTGCGACCCTGCCGTGCTGGATTGGCTGGAGAAGCACCTTGTGTTGATCCCCTTGCATCCGCGCAAGCCCGGCTGCTCCGTGGTGGTGGGCAAGGACATCACCGAGGACAAGGTGAATGACCTGGCCGATGCGGCCGATGACTGCTGGAAGGCCATCCTGGCGTGCGATTTGGAGCGTTTTGCCGCCGCTTACCGCGCGTCGTTCGCTGCGCAGATTGCGATGTTCCCGGGGATGGTGAATCCGGTGGTGAACGGCGAGGATT
>DGHE01000091.1:3837-4990 GCA_002392525.1 Bacteroidales bacterium UBA3856
GCCGCGGGAGGAGAACTCCGTACAGCCTTACATTGATCAGTGGGCTGCTACGCCCGGGGTGCTGGCCTGGAAGATGCCCGGCGCCGGCGGCGGTGGTTACCTTGCCCTGGTGGTGAGCGATTCATCGGCCTTTGCCGCGGAGCACCCGGAAGCGATTGAGTTGAAGATTAGACGGAAGTAGTGTTCTATCTTCGTTTTTGTCATCACTTGTGTCATTCTGAACGAAGTGAAGAATCTATGAAAAGATATTGCCAAACCCTTGAACTGCTGGACGATCCGGACATGATCCGCCGCTACTGCGACGTCCACAGGCATGTATGGCCCGAAGTGATGGAGGGCCAGAAACAGGTGGGAATCCTGGACATGCAAATCTTCCGTCGAGGCACCCACGTGTTCATGATCATGGACACCGTGGACGACTTTGACTTCGAGCGCGACATGGCCCGCCTTGCCGACCTGCCCCGTCAAGCCGAATGGGAAGCCTTCGTCGCCAAGGCCCAAGGCTCCGACCCCTCCCTCCCCAGCCACAAAAAGTGGCGCCTGATGGAGAAAATCTTCGAGTTGGAGAAGTAGGGGCTCCTCCATTTTTGGCTTGCACGGTTTACTCGTCTTACTCGGACACTCGACGGCAGATGCCGAATACGATTGAGCTGGGGAGTCCTCTGCCCATTCATCGGCACCGGAAATCCTCCGAAACGGTGGTTTGTTTAAGGGGTAGGCTGGTGGAGGAGTTCTATGATGAACTCTCGCCCGGCGGCTCGGTAGTCGCCCTGAACATCCCCATCGGCCAATGGCACACCGTCCGCGCCCTGGAATCCGGCACTGTGATCATGGAGGTGAAGGACGGGCCGTATGAACCCACGGGGGAGGAGGATATACTGGCTTTGTAATCGGCTTGAATGATTAATGGACTTATTTGAATCCTGCCCGGCTTCGGCTGGGCTTTTTTTGTATGGGAATGGGAATCGGCCATGATTATCATTTTATTAGGGTTGGGGATTGTTTTGTCGGCCGGAATTATTATATTTGTAGTGGAGTCGGTGGTGACTGGCTCTGCCATCGGCCGGACCCTACTGGGAAGTGGGAAATGTGTGGGGCAATCAAGCCCTTTAACGGTGGGGATAGGCCCTGTGACGGTTGTTGCGGGGACTAT
>DGHE01000227.1 GCA_002392525.1 Bacteroidales bacterium UBA3856
ACAATCTTTTTTGGATTCTCCAAAGAATTTCTGCAAAAATTTTTTCTTATCTTTGTAAGTCTAATTGAGCTGCGTAAAACATGGATATTGATCTCCTGTCCAAAATGGTGAAAGAAGCGGTGATGGATCATGATTCCGTCACTCTGCCCGGTATGGGCAGTTTTGTCGCTGAACTGGTTCCTGCAACGTTTGCAGACCGCGGCTACACCATTCTTCCGCCCTACCGGAGGCTCTACTTCTCTCCCAAACAGGGCGAAGACCGGTTCCTGGCCCAGCTCTACGCCAAGTCCAACGACGTGTCGGAGGCCGATGCCACCCGCATCCTCGAAGACTTCCTCACAGAGATGAAAGAAGTTCTCAAGCAGCGAAAAACCCTCATCCTCACCGGGCTCGGACGCCTTCGTGCCACCCGCGAGAACCACTTTTTCTTCGTGGCCGACGAAGACCTCGATATCTATCCCTCCGGCTTCGGCCTGAAGCCCATCTCCCTCAAGACCCACGAGGAAACCCCCGAAGAAGTCGCCACCGCCGTCTCCAACCTCGCCACCATCCTGGAATCCACCCCAGAGCCCGAACCGGAACCAACCCCTGAACCGGAACCCATCCCGGAACCCACTCCGGAACCCATCTCCGAACCCACCCCCGAACCAGAACAAGCCGAAGAGCCCTCCGTCTCACCGGAGGCATCGGCCCATCTTTTAGCCTCCGGCGAGACGGAGGGCTCTGAGGCTCAGACAGAGGCTCAGACAGAGGCTCAGAGCAAGGCCCAGATCGAAGCTCAACCAAATCCCAAACCCTCTCCCTGGAGAAAATTCTGGCGCTTCACAGGCCGCACGGTGCTTGTACTCCTCATCCTGGCTCTCATTGCAGCCATAGCCCTTGTGGTCCTCGGACACGTAGCGCCGGAGTGGCTGGACCAGTTCCTTTATTCTCCGGAAGAACTTGACATTCTCCGTAATTAGTCGTAACTTCGCGGCGCGAAAGAGTAGTGTATGAAACCTGTTAGTCGCGAAGGATATAAATTCCGTCAGGATATCTGTGTTCCCTGTTATCAGACCAACCGGGACGCCCTCATGCGTCCGGCTGCCGTCATGGATCTGGCTCAGGAAATAGCCTATTGGGCGGCCATGGAACTGGGATTCGGCTATGACACCCTGCATGTCCATCACATCGCCTGGGTCCTCTCCCGCCTTCACATCCATTTTGAAAAGCCTCTTCACTGGAGAGACCAGATAGTCCTTTATACCTGGCATAAGGGAGGTAACGGCCTCTTCTATCTGCGAGACTTCGAACTAATGGCGCCGGATGGCACCCTGGCGGCATCGGCCACCAGCTCCTGGGTGGTCATCGACGAACGTACGCGCCGCTTCGTGCGCCCGGAAGACCTTCCCGCTACGCTGGCCCCGGACTATGAGGTAGACCACGCCATCGAGGAACCCTCTCCCAAAGTGGTTTTCCCGAAAGGCACCGAGCCCGAAGCCGCCGGAGAGCACATCGTCACCTACTCGGATATTGACATTGTCGGCCACACCAACAATGCACGCTATGTAGTGTGGGCCATGGACTGCCTGCCGCTGGAAGTGGCCCTGGCGCCCATGAAAGACCTTTATATCAACTTCAACAAAGAGACAACCGCCGGGGAGGCGGTGCAGCTTTTCCGCCTCAGGGAAGGCAATACCTGGTATGTGGAAGGCCGCGTGGACGGGAAGTCCTGCTTTGTTGTGAAAATGAAATATTAAACTATGCACGACTTGTTTTTCGGGTATGGCATAGCCCATACCATCCTGCTGCTGGCCTTCGTAATTGGCGGCGGTCTGTATCTGGGCCGCTTCAAGGTCAAAGGCATCTCCCTGGGTTCCACCTGGGTCCTTTTCCTGGGCATCCTCATGGGACACCTCGGATTCGGAGCCGACCTCGACGTCCTCCACTTCGTGAAGGAATTCGGCCTCATCCTCTTTGTCTTTTCCATCGGCCTGCAGGTCGGTCCCGGTTTCTTCCACTCCTTCAAGCAGGGAGGCGTGAAAATGAACGTCCTGGCGGTGATGAACATTCTCCTGGCCGTGGGCGTGGCCTATGCCATATCGGCCATCTCCGGAGAAGACCTCAAGACCATGGTGGGCGTCATGTCCGGCGCCGTGACCAATACGCCCGGTCTGGGTGCCGCCCAGCAAACCTACATGGATGTGGCCGTTGCCGGCGGCAGCAGCACCCTCGCGGCCGGACAGGCTTCCGAGAAACTGGCATCGGCCTATGCCGTAGCCTATCCCATCGGTGTCATTGGCGTGATTGCCGTCATCGTGCTGTTCAAGGCCATCTTCAGAATTGACCACAAGAAAGAACTGGAAGCCCTGACCTCCCAGGAAAGTACGGTGGAAAAAGCACGCCGTATGCATGTGGAAGTGGATAATCCCGCTATCTTTGGCAAATGCCTCACCGACGTCATCAGCCAGTTTGGCGGAGAGTTCGTGGTGTCCCGTGTCATGAAGGGAGAGGAAATCCTGTTCCCCTCGGCCGACCTCGTCCTGGAGAAAGGAGACAAACTGCTCATCGTCACCAGCCAGAAGGAAGTGGACCGCACCCGCATCATCTTTGGCAAGGAAATTCCCATGCACCTGCAGGACTGGCAGGTGAAGGATCACAATATGGTAACGCGCCGCATTGTGGTTACCCAGTCCAAGCTCACAGGTAAGAAACTCAAGGAACTGCTCTTCCGCAGCGCCTACGACGTGAGCGTCACCCGTGTGGTGCGTGCCGGCGTGGAACTGGTGGCCGCCCCGGACCTCTACATTCAGATGGGAGACAGCCTGGTGTGCGTGGGAACCGAGAAAAATATCGAGCAGGTAGCCAAGATCGTGGGTAACTCCAATGCCGCCCTCAACAAGCCCAACCTCGTTCCCATCTTCCTGGGTATCGTGGTGGGTGTCATCTTCGGCTCCATTCCCATCCGTTTCCCCGGCATTCCCCAGGCCATCAAGCTGGGTCTCGCCGGCGGCCCGCTCATCATAGCCATTCTCCTGGGCCACTGGGGCCCCAAGTACAAGATTACCACTTACACTACGGCCAGCGCCAATCTGATGATCCGTGAAATCGGCATCTCCCTGTTCCTGGCTGCTGTAGGAATCGGCGCCGGTGGAGAGTTCTGGAGCTCCATCGTGGGCGGTGGTTACTGGTGGATCCTCTACGGAGCCTGCATCACCATTATCCCGCTGTGCATCACCTTCGTGGTGGCCCGCCTGGTGGCTAAGCTCAACTTCTACCAGATTTGCGGCCTCATTAGCGGTTCCTGCACCAACCCGCCCGTCCTGGCTTTCTCCCAGGGCATGTATGGCAGCGACTATACTTCCGTGAACTACGCCACGGTATATCCTCTTTCCATGTTCATGCGAGTGCTGGTAGCGCAGCTTCTCATCTTAATCGCCATGGCATAAGATGTTCGATCTGGTTTATCCTTCCTCTCCCGCGCCGGTTTATCCGCGCCCTTCCTGCGAGCACCCTGGCAAGCAGCCGCTTCCGCAAGGAGAAATCCTTCCTCTGGTAGAACCCAGCGGTGTAGTGTACGGCCGGGCCGGTCGTGCCTGGTGCCACAGCCCGCAGGGCAGCAAGGCGCTGCATCCGGTAGTGCACCTGCATATCATTGACCGTGAAGGCCGCCTGTATCTGCAAAAGCGTTCCATGACCAAGCATCTCCTGCCCGGTTACTGGGACACGGCCGTGGGTGGTCATGTCTCCTACGGAGAAGAAATTGAGGAAGCCCTGTACCGTGAATCCTCCGAAGAACTGGGCTTTATGGCCTTCAATCCCATTTATCTGGGCGCCTATCCCTTTTTCACCGGGAGAGATTCGGAACTGGTGGTGATGTTTGCCACCGTTGGGCACCCGGCGCTTCATCCAGACCAGGCCGAGGTGTCGGAAGGAAAATGGTGGACCTTCGAGGAACTCGACGCCGCCATGGGCAAGAATATACTTACTCCCAACTTTGAACAGGAATTCTCCCGCATCCGGGAGCAGCTGAAGGCATTACTCTAGCATCCCCCAGGTCTCGTCAATGGCTTTGCGGGCCGATGCATCGGCCTTTTCCGTGAGGCCGATGTACCGCTGGCAGTGCTCCTGCGCACATACGTCGTAGTGCGGATGCGCGGGCAGTTCCTCTGTCTTTTCTTCTGCAGAAGGCACTCTGTGCTCCAGCCAGGTGACAATGCCGGGCGTACTCGTGAGTTGAGGCCCCAGAACGGGCCTTTTCTCCATTCTGCGACGGACCATCTGTGCCCATAACCACTTGCGCAGCCGTATGGCCTGCGCTTTTTGTTCCTCAGGCGGGTAAAGGGATACTGCACTGAGAAGGTAGTCCTCTGCTCCCACCAGGTTCACCGCCTGTACTTCGTTCCCCGCTACAATGAATTTGAGTGTGCCGGCATAGCGGCGGGCACCTTCGTGGGTGTGCAGGATAAACGAAGGCTCTGCGAAGAGCGTACTGATGGTAACCGCCTCGAATACGAGTTCGTCGTATAGGACGCCGTTGTAGTCTATTTTTCCTTCGCGGTAGCTCACGGTCTGCGGACCGGCGCCGTCGGAGATAATCTCAAAACGAAGCTGCGCCCCCGCGTCAATTCCTACCTCTACCCGGGGCTGCGTACGCACCAGGCGCCACAGAAGGCGTTTTTCATCGGCCTCGCTCAAGGTAACGTCCTCGAAGATTTGCTCCAGGACCGTGGGCGTGAGCCGGGGAAAATCTCCCACTTCCGGGACAACCACGAATCCGGCCATCTCGGCCGCCCCGGGTGCGATGGAAAAATGGGCGTCACCCTTCGCGTAATAGCAGGCAGGCCGGTTGGCACTGCGCAGGGTGACCACTGCGCGGTATTCTCCTTCGGAAATATAGGCAAATGCGTTGAAGCGGGGCTCGGTTTCCTCCGCTATGAGGTTGAGGCAGTCCAGGAGGCGGTAAAACTGCTTGGCCATGGACTTGGCGGTCTCTGCGCGGAGAAGGAAGATACCGCGGTTGAACCGCTTGTAATGGTATAACTGGGCATCTCGGGTTTGGCCGATAAACTGGACTTCTTCCGGTTGGCCACCGGCTGCGATTTCCCGCAAAACGCGCTCTGCGGCGCGCTCCAGAGGCATATAGCCCTTGGGACAGGCCTGGAAGTGCGCATGCCCGGGTACCGTGGTACCGCTGTTGGGACTGTTGTAGAAAACGATGTAGCCCTCCAGGCTGGCGGCCAAATCCAGCATGTCCGGAAACCGGTGCCAGATGGTCTGGGGAACGTGCGTGTCGCGGGTAATGACCAGATGATTGGGGAAAATGGGCGCACGGTTCACCAGAATGTTGTACCGGCGCCCTTTCCGTCCTTCAAACGGCAGCGTGTGCTGATGTGCCATGTAATTCTCCTCGCACAGCGGGCAGCCGTGGTCGAAGATGGGCAAGCGCCCGGGATTGGATTGGAGTGTGACCAGCATGCCCTTCAGTGGCAGGGTGCGCGTCTCGGTGCTTTTGAGGGCGCGGTACTTGGCTGCGACCTCCGGCCACACGGACAGCTGGTCATGTACGAATTTGTCTATATCTGTTGCCATCCGGTTTTTAGCGATAGATATTGTACTGGCTGTAGAGCGAACCGTACATCTGGCCCAGGACCTCCAGGTAAGGCTGTCCTTCAAAGAGGGTGGTGCGGAATACGGTGTTGTCCACCATGTAATACTCGATGCCGTTCATGACAATGACCTCGTAGTCGTCGGGCAGGGAAGTAACCAGGGCGCCGGCAGGGGGCACGATGGTGGTAAAGGCACCCGAGGCCGATATGGTATAGAACACACCGTCCTGATAGAAGTAATCTCCGTTGGCGTAGGCATAGCTCTGGACCAGGCCCAGTTTCTCGGCCAGTTCGTAGGCCGTGAGAGCCCGGTTGGAGTTGAGCGCATAGGCGGCACGCTGTGCGGCCAGGCGGGCGTTCTGCTGGGCGATGATGAGGTTTTGGCGGGCAATGGCATTGTAATAGTCGAAGGTGCGGCTATAGGTGCGGTACGTGTCCACGTAGTAGGCGAAGCGGATGGTGCGCAGGATGGCACGGTCGATCGCAGCCTCCAGGGGTGTGCCAAAAGGAGGACGGCATACTACATAAACGCCTCCGTAATTGCGGTAGTAAATACCATTGTAGAAATAGTAGTCAATGCCCCAGTGGCTGATGCGGCGCCAGTGCGGAGGCAGCGAGTGGATGCGGTAGCCGTAGTAGTGAGGGTGGTCTCCCCAGAAGTAGCCCGGACGGTCCCAGGGCATGGGCTCGCGGTGACGGGGTGCCACACGCGTCATGTTATGGTTGTTGTCAATGGTAAAGTCGTCTCCGTAGCGGTAGTTGCCGCCGTTGTCGCGGTAGCTCTCGCGAACGGGCTCGTTATTTCCATTGTTGCCGCCAAGGCCTTCCCGGCTCACGTTGGTGGATCGGACATTGCCGCCGGTAGCGGCCGTAGAACTGCTGGAACGGACAGCCGACTCGCTGCTGCGGCTGCTGGAGGAGGAACGTACAGTAGCCGATGAACGGGAGCTCTGGCCGATGGAAGAAGAGCGCGAACTCTGCGAAGTGCTGGAGGAACGGGAGCTCTGGACAGCACTGGAAGAACGGCTTTGGCCGCTGGCGGACGACCGGGAGC
>DGHE01000023.1 GCA_002392525.1 Bacteroidales bacterium UBA3856
AATCGGCCTTTGAGACCAGCCTGCTTGACAGTCTGAGAAACGTAACTAATAACCAAGAAATATGAAACCCCAGACCTTTGCCTGTGCAGCCCTTGCGGCTGCCATGGCCGTTTCCTGCGGCCAGCCAGTGAAGAAATCCTTTGACGGCCCCGCCTATCTGGACGAATCCCTTCCGGTAGAAGAGCGCGTTGAAGACGCCCTCTCCCGGATGACCACCGAAGAGAAAGTGGCTCTCACCCACGCCCAGTCAAAATTCAGCAGCGCCGGCGTACCCCGCCTGGGCATTCCGGAGGTCTGGTGTACGGACGGCCCGCACGGCATCCGTGCAGAGGTGCTCTGGGACGAATGGGACCAGGCCGGCTGGACCAGCGATTCCTGCACCGCCTTCCCGGCCCTGACCGCTCTGGCTGCCTCCTGGGACCCTTCCCTGGCCGACCTGTACGGAACGGTGATCGGCGAGGAAGCCCGCTACCGCAAGAAAGATGTGCTGCTGGGCCCCGGCGTAAATATCTACCGCACTCCGCTCAATGGCCGTAATTTCGAATACATGGGCGAAGACCCGTTCCTGGCGGCCACCATGGTGGTGCCCTATGTGCAGGGCGTGCAGCGCAACAATGTGGCTGCCTGCGTGAAGCATTATGCCTTGAATAATCAGGAAACGGCCCGCTTTTTCACCAACGTCACTGTGGATGACCGAACCCTCTATGAGATATACCTGCCGGCCTTCAAGGCTGCGGTGGACGGCGGCGCCTGGGCCATCATGGGCTCCTACAACCTGTACAAGGGCCAGTGGAATTGCCATAACCAGTACCTGCTCAACGATATCCTCAAAGGCGAATGGGGCTTCGACGGCGTAGTCATCAGCGACTGGGGCGGCGTGCACGACACCGACCAGGCCATCACCAACGGCCTGGACATGGAGTTCGGCTCCTGGACCAACGGCCTCACCATGGGAAAGACCAACGCCTACGACTCCTATTTTCTGGCCAATCCTTATTTGGAGCGCATCCGCAGCGGGCAGGTGGGCACTACCGAGCTGGACGACAAAGCCCGCCGCATCCTGCGCCTGATTTTCCGAACCAGCATGAACCCGGAGCATAAAACCGGCAAATTCACCTCTCCGGAGCATTACGCTGCGGCCCGCAAGATCGGGGCCGAGGGCATCGTCCTCCTGAAGAACGACGGCGGCATCCTGCCGCTGAGGGACGCGAAGAAGATCCTGGTGGTGGGTGAGAACGCTATCAAGATGATGACCGTGGGCGGAGGCTCCTCTTCCCTGAAAGCCCAGCACGAGGTATCCCCGCTGGACGGCCTCCGCGAGGCCCTTCCGGGCGTGGAAGTGGTGTATGAGCGCGGTTACGTGGGTGACGCTGGCGGCGAATACAACGGCGTTTCCACCGGCCAGGACCTCTCCGAAAAACGTTCCGCCACCCAGCTCATCGCCGACGCTGTGAAGGCCGCCCAGGGGGCAGATTACGTAATCTATATCGGCGGTCTCAACAAGAGCGACTATCAGGACGCAGAGGGCAATGACCGCCAGCAGTACGGCCTGCCTTACGGCCAGGATGCCGTAATCGAGGCCCTTGCTGCCGCCCATTCCAAGTTGGTGGTGGTGAATATCTCCGGCAATGCCGTGGCCATGCCCTGGGTGTCCAGGGTCCCTGCCATCGTCCAGGACTGGTACCTGGGCAGCGAGGCCGGCCATTCCCTGGCCGATGTCCTCACCGGCGCCGTGAACCCTTCCGGCAAGCTTCCCTTCACCTTCCCGGTGGCCCTGGAAGACGGCCCGGTCAAGACCCCGGAGCAATTCCCCGGCCTGCCCGGCGACAAGACGTGGGAAAGTTCCTTTGGCTCCGTGCCCATCCTGGAAGAAACATATTCCGAGGGCATTTACGTGGGCTACCGCTGGTTTGAGGCCAAACAGGTGGCTCCGCTGTTCCCCTTCGGCTATGGTCTCAGTTACACCACCTTCGCCTATGGCGATCCCAAGGTGTCCAAGACCGTTACCACCGACGGTTCCGTGACAGTGAGCGTGCCTGTGACCAACACGGGTGCCGTAGCCGGCGCAGAGGTGGTGCAGTTCTACGTGGCGGATCCGGAATCCTCTGTAGACCGTCCCGTGAAAGAGCTCAAGGGCTTTGACAAGGTATTCCTGCAGCCCGGCGAAACCAAGACCGTTTCCGTGCAACTGACCCGGGAATCCCTTAGTTTCTTCGACGCTGCCAAGCATGCGTGGGTGGCCGAACCCGGCCGCTTCGATGTGCTGGTGGGCGCCTCGTCGGCCGACATCCGCGGTAGTGTAAGCTTTGAACTGAAGTGAGAATCGGCAACATAGACCTTGGTGAACGTCCGGTCACACTGGCTCCGATGGAGGATGTGACGGACGCTTCTTTCCGCATCCTGTGCAGGGAGGCGGGGGCCGCCATGGTCACCACCGAATTCGTGAGCTCCGACGGCCTGGTGCGGGATGTGGGCAAGACCATCGCCAAGATGCACACCCTGGAGGAAGAGGCGCCGGTGGCCGTGCAAATCTACGGGAGCATCCCCGAAGCCATGGTGGATGCCGCCCGGATGGCCGCCCGCGCCGCCGAGCTGGCCGGGGGACACGGGGCGGATGTCATCGACATCAACTTCGGCTGCCCTGTGTCCAAGATAGCCGGCAGGGGAGCGGGCAGCGGCATGATGCGTGAGCC
>DGHE01000175.1 GCA_002392525.1 Bacteroidales bacterium UBA3856
TGTTCGCTGCTGGTGCGCTGTTTGCCACCGGCGCTTTTGCACAGCTGCCGCCGCCTTTCCAGGTAGAACCCGACGTCGTTAAAGACTTTGCCGATAAGAACGTGGGCCGAAAGGCCATCCAGGGCGGGGACCGCAATCAGGACGGTTACCTGTCACAGGAGGAAATGGATTCCCTGGAAGTCCTGAACCTGGGCTCCTACCGGATCGATCCCTTTGATGTGGTTTCCTACGAGGACCTGGCCAAGTTCCGCAACCTGAAGAAGGTGTACCTGGGAGAGAGCGACCTGGCCGAAGTGGACCTGTCCCGCAACCCTAAACTGGAGGTGATTGCCATCCAGAGTCCCAACCTGAAAACCGTGGTCATTGCCGTGGGCAGCAAGCCCCAGTTCTATTTCCCCACGCAGAGCGGAGAGATTGTCGTCCGCCGCGTGGTGAATCCCGACGACCCTAACGCCATCTGGTATCAATAAACTATGAAACGCTTTCTGTTATTGCTGGCACTCGCCATCTGCGTGCCAGCCGCCGCGCAGGAGCCCTCAGAAGAGGAGCTGCTGCGGATGTACGGTGCAACGGACGAGTATTTTGAAATGCAGCGGAAGATGGATGAGATTGTGCAGCATTCGGAGGAAGCCCGCCAGCAGGAAAAGACCACCCGTGCCGTGATGCTCATCCTGTCCCTGGCCGTTGCGGTAGTGCCGCTATGGTCTATTACCAAGCGCATTA
The DNA here is from genome assembly GCA_002392525.1 of Bacteroidales bacterium UBA3856. Next base: position 724 of record DGHE01000175.1, read on the forward strand.
TCCAGCATCCGGAAGTGAGGACCTTCAAGGGCGTTACGCTGGCCCTGCTCGTTGCCATTGCAGGCGGCGCGGTCCTTTTCGGCATCAACTACGGCTGGATGTACCTGCGCCTCGAGCACGGCGACGCCATCAACTTCCCGATGGCGTTCCTCATCACCCTCGGCCTGGCGGGCTTCGCCATTTTCCTGCTTCATAAAAAAGACCCGAAAGATGAAAAGGATTCTTAGCATCGCGCTGCTTGCGCTGGCGTTTTCGTTTGCCGCGAAGGCGCAGCGGGTGAACCCGCAGATCGGCGTCTTTTACCAGAAAGGGCAGTACTCCTTCGAGGAGGCCCAGGTGAAGGACACTTTCCTGGGCGCGTCCTTCCTTGTGCAGTTCAACATCTTCTATCCGGAGTCCATCTACCTGACCACCGGCCTGGAGGCGTCCCTGGGGCTGAGCAAGGAGAACAATGTGCCCGACTACCGCATCGAGCTTCCCGTCAGGCTGTCCTGGATGTGGGAACCCACGCCGCGGTTTGCCATCGGCCCGTTCGCCGGCATCTACGGCGCCGTGAACCTGATGTCGACGCCCGACGACAAGACCCTCTACAACACGCTGCAGGGCGGATATACGGCCGGTGCCTCAATCCAGTTCGGTTCCTTTAACCTGAGCGGAGGCTACTGGAGAGACTTCGTGCCCTTCCATAAGGGCGGCAGTCCCTTCAGCGGATTCCGCGTTTCCCTCAACATGTTTATTTAGGCCGATATGAAACGCATTCCCATCCTCCTGGCGGCCGGTCTGGTCGCCCTTCCCGCCGCCGCGCAGTCCGTTCCGCCGGTGAATCAGGCCAAGGTGGTTGCCACCTACTGCACCTATTGCGGGTTTATCGACTTCGAGAAGGGCGAGACGCACAAGAGCGACTGCCCGTCCCTGGGCGGGTCCTCCGGGGGCAGTTCTTCCTATGGTAGCGGCGGCGACTATTACTCCTATGACGAGCGCCACGAAGACGCCTGGAACGAGCGCAAGGCCGCCAAAGCTGCCAAAAAGGCCGAACGGGAGGCCAAGAAGGCCGCCCAGAAATACGCCCGTCCCAAAAAGGTGAAGCTGAAGGACTACCAGCCGATGGCCGGGAAGACAGTCGTGGCCGATATGGGCGCGACGGAGAACACCCAGGTCATCGCCAAGTATAACAAGAAGGGCGTCCCCAGCTACGGTCTCCGGAACAGGAGCACCGGGAAATGGGTACGCAAGCCGCAGTTCCAGGGCATCACCATCGTAGGCCCCCATGCCGCGGCCGCCAGCCTCAAGGGCAGGACCGCCATCATAGACCCGGACACCGGCGAGCCCACCACGGAGTACGCCTTCGACCAGTTCAAGGCCTTCCACTACCCGGACAACGCCCGGAACACCCTCCTCGCCCTGGCCAAGACCACGCCCCAGGGCCAGCGTACCTGGTATATGATGGTGGCCGATGGCAACGGCAACTACACGCAGGCCATGACCTGCAGCGCCGTGGATTTCATCGAGGACGGCACCGGCCGGAAGATCCTGTACCGCCGCGACGACACCGACAAGGTGGGCATGCTGGACGAGTTCGGAAACGAGATTCTCCCGCCCGTATTCGACGGCCTCAAGAACCTGGAATTCTCCGTGGATGACGCCGCCTACTACCAGGCCCGGCGGATGCTGGCCGACGGCAGCACGGCCGTAGGGGTCATCGATGAGAAGGGCCGAATGGTCGTTCCCTGCTCCTATGACCAGATCGACGCCAAGAGCTGGGGCAAGTACGGCATCCAGGTCAAAAAGGGCGACAAGACCGGCGTCTATGACATGCGCGGCAACCAGGTGCTGCCCGATATGTTCAACCGCCTGACGCTGGACCATTTCTGGGACGGGAACAAGTCCTGGGCTTACTACCGGGGCACCGTCTATGAGGCCGACGGGTCTTCACGCTGCGCGCTCTTTAACACCTACGGTGAGCAGCTCACCGACTGGGAACCCTATTACGCGTCGGAGGACCGCATCTATGAAATGACCTCCCGACTGGAAGAATACCGAATCTAACCGAATCTATTAGAAGCCTATGAAACTGATCGCACTGGCTATTGCACTGGCCATCCTCCCTATCCATAAGAGTTTTACGGGCTCGCCGGAGAGCAGTTCGTCGGCCCCGGCGTACACGGCCGGGCAGGCCCGCTATTTCAACCTGACGCCCGGCGGTATGCAGGGAAACCTGGTCGTCGTGCGCGAAAACGGCCTGCCGGGCCTGTGGAACAACACCACCGGAGCGTGGCAGATCCAGCCCGGCGGGGTTCAAGAGCTTTTCTTTGCCACCAGCAGCCTCCTGTTCTACACCAGCATGGAAGGCCGCGCCGGATACGGAAACGTCCAGCCTGGCTTTGAGGAAAGCCCCGCCCTGGACTCCAAGGACCTGTATTTCCCCTTCCCCGAGGCCAGCTACTACCCCTCCCGGACCGAGATGAAGTACATCTGCCTGAGGATGGAGGGCCAATGGGCCGTCCTTGGGGCCGATGGCTTCCTCCTGCCTGGCATCGGCAGTAATCTCCAGGGTGCCATCTCCATCCTGGAAGGAGCGCCCCGGAAAGCCCCGGACGAATCCAACGAGGCGTTTATCCTGCGTGAGTTCCGGGAAATGCCCTCCGCTACGCTGCACGGAGGAGCCACCGCACGTGAAAAAGGCACGAAGGGTTTGTTCATCTCCCTGGTGGAGACTCCCTACGCCGGTCCCTATTTCCTTCCCGACGCCAAACCGGACGCCAGCTATCTGCCGGAATACGGCATCTTCGGTGTCCGGGACGGGGTCCTCACCCTGGCCTTCGGCTGCTTCATCAACATGGAGACGGGGAATTACCACTGGTATGAGGACCTGTCGGTGGAAGAGCCCTACATTCCCCTGAACAGTGTCAGTCGCACGGCCACGCACTGGGATCCGGACAATTGGAAGATCCCCATCGACATGAGCTTCCGGGAGTTCTACTTTGCCTACGAATTCAATCGGTACGTCAACGACCCGGATTATGATGAAGACGAAGTATGGGAGGAAGGGAAATACAAATTCCTGCGCGCGAACAGCTTCACGGCGGTTGGTAGCCGCTACCCCATGATGCCCGAAGCCTATGACCCGGAAAGAAAGGCTTTGAAATTGGTCATCGCCGAGGACATGTGCCCTCCTTTCTATGTTCCCATGACCGCCCGGGAAGCACAGAACCTGATCCGCGACTACAACAAGTACGGCCCGGACGAACTGGTCTGGTGGTACGAGCGAGGTATCGACAACCACGAAAACATGTACGTCTCCCGCGCCGGCATCGGCTGGCCCGACAAATCGCCCGGCCACCCCACCGCCAAAATCTTCCACTACTCCGCCACGGAATAGAATATGTTAGCGGAGCGGCTCCAGCGCCACGGTGCCGGGGATGTCGTCGGAGGGGGGCTCGCCGTGGAGGTAGATGATGCGCTGGTTGGGGCTGCCGCGGAAGAGGAGGTCGGTGTCGCGCTGCTCCAGAATGAAGGGCTGGCTTTTTTGTGTGCACTGCCGAAGCAGGTTCTGCGCCATGGAGAGCGAGACCTGCAACGCGTAACAGTTAAGTGGTTGTAAATCAGCGAATAACGAAAAGTCCTCCGGTCGGAATCTCCTGGAGGACTTTTCGTTATCGATTGGCAGTCAAGTAGTTAGAGAAAACGCTCTTGCTGCCTTATAATCAGAGTACGCTACACGGGCCACACCAGCAGGCCGATGCGGTAGGCAGCGAAGGCGAAGAGCCAGGCAACGAGGATGGTGTAGAGGCACAGGAGGATGGCCCACCACCAGGAACCGGTTTCGTTCTTTATGGCTACAAACGTGGCAATGCAGGGGAAGTACAGCAGCACGAAGACCATGTAGGCCAGGGCTGCGGCTACGGGAATATCGGCCTTCAGTGCCGCCTGAAGGGCGGTTTCGTCGGAAGAGTCCGCAGCAGAAGCGGAGACCGCGCCATCAGCACCAGCCGCCGCCTCAGCGCCTTCCTGCGCATACATCACGCCCAGCGAGCTGATCACCAGTTCCTTGGCGCCGATGCCGGTGAGAAGGCCCACGTCCATCTTCCAGTTGAAACCCAGGGGCTCCAGGGCCGGCTCAACCGTTTTGCCCACCATGCCAATATAGGAATGTTCCTGCTGATAAGCCCCGGTGGCACCCTCATGACGCGGGAAGTAGCCCAGCGCCCAGATGGCGATGGAGAAGACAAGAATGGTGGTCGCCATCTTTTCCAGATACTGTTTTCCCTTTTCCCAGGTGTGCCGGCCGATGGCGCGGGCGGTAGGTACGCGGTAAGGCGGCAGTTCCATCACAAAGGGGAGGTCGTCCTCCTTGATGAACTTGCCGATGATAAGGGCCGATAGTATGGCCACCACAATTCCCAGCAGATAGATACCCAGCAGGGCCGTAGCCGGATTCTCCGGGAAGAACGCCCCCGCAAACAGCACAAAGATGGGCAGGCGCCCGGCACAGGACATGAACGGGATGATGGCGATGGTAATGAGCCGGCTCTTCCGGCTCTCGATGGAGCGTGTGGCCATAATGGCCGGTACATTGCATCCGAATCCCATCACCATGGGGATGAAACTCTTGCCGTGCAGCCCAATCTTATGCATGAGCTTGTCCACGATGAAAGCCGCGCGGGCCATGTACCCGCTGTCCTCCATGATGGAAATGAAGAAGTACAGGATAAGGATGTTGGGCAGGAACACCAGTACGCTTCCCACGCCTGCGATGATGCCGTCCACCACCAGGTCCTTGGCCCATCCGTCCGGCATCCAGGACGCCACTTTCTCTCCAAACCAGGCCACCGCCGCGTCTATCCAGTCCATGGGATACTGGCCGATGGTAAACGTCGCCCAGAAAATGAACCACAGAAGCAGGATAAAGATGGGGAACGCCGCCCACTGGTTGGTTACGAGCGCGTCAATCCGGTCTGTGAGGGTGCGTCGGGGACGCTCCTCCTGATACCGTTGATAGGTCTCGGCCAGGGCACCCTGGATGAAGGCATACTTGGCATCCACGATGGCACTCTCCAGCGAGGTTCCCATCAGGGTCTGAATGCGCTGCTGCTCGTCGGAGCGTGCATTGGCAATGTCCTGGATATTGCTGCAATCCTTCTTCAGCAGCTCTTCAATATCTTTGTCACCTTCCAGGTATTTGATGGTCAGGTATCGGGTGGAGTACTGTGCCTTGAGTTTCTCATTGTGAGCAATGTACGGCTGCACATGCTTGATTCCGAGCTCAATCTCCGCTCCGTGGTTGATGTGGATATGCCGCGCCAGTTTGGGATCCTGGTGCTCATAGATTCTGATAACGGTATCGAAGAGTTCGGAGATTCCTTCCCCGCTGCGGCTTACCGTGGGACACACCGGCATACCCAGAAGGTATCCCAGCTGCACCGTGTCCAGCTTATCTCCCTTGTGGCGGAGCTCGTCGTACATATTGAGCGCCATCACCACGCGGAGGTTCATGTCAATGAGCTGTGTGGTAAGATAGAGGTTGCGCTCGATGTTGGAAGCGTCCACCACATTCACCACCACGTCCGGCATGGTCTCCAGGAGGTTCTTTCGAACATAAAGCTCTTCGGGGGAGTAGGCCGACAGGGAATACGTGCCCGGAAGGTCCACGAGCGTAATATCGTAGTCCTTGAAATGGAATTTTCCTTCCTTGGCGTCTACCGTGACGCCGGAATAATTGCCCACGTGCTCATGGGCGCCCGATGCAATGTTGAACAGGGAAGTTTTTCCACAGTTGGGGTTTCCCACCAGGGCTACGCGGATGTTGTGGTGCCGTTCCTCGGCCACATGGGCCAGGGCTTTTTCCAGCCGCTCCGTCTCTTCGAGGTCTGCGGGCAGCGCCTGCAGGTGCTCGTCGCTCACCAGGGCCTCGCGGGCCTCCTCTTCGGTAACGACCTCAATCTGGCGGGCTTCTTCCCGCCGCAGGGATATCTTGTAGCCGATGATTTCGTATTCAATGGGATCCTTGAGCGGTGCGTTCAGCACCACCCGTATTTCCTTACCCTTGATGAAGCCCATCTCGATGAGGCGCTTGCGGAAACTGCCGTGTCCATGGACGCGGACAATGACCGCTTTCTCACCGGTGGCTAAATCTGCCAATATCATGATACGTACTAATTTCGCTTGCAAAGGTACTGTTCTTTTTCTCTTCCGGCAATCCCTATTTGTGAGGATTTTTGTATTTTTGTAGGTTATGAACAAACGAGTAGAATCTGTAGATGTCCTTCGGGGCCTTACCATGGCCTTCATGCTCATCGTAGACAATCCAGGCGGACGCATGTTCGCTCCCTTCAACCATGCAACCTGGAACGGGTTCACCCCCACGGACTTTGTGTTCCCCACCTTCGTGTTCGTGATGGGTGTTTCCATGTTCCTGAGCCTTCGTAAACAGGAATTCAAACTTTCCTGGAAGGTGCTCAAACGCTTTCTCCTTATCCTTGGCATCGGCTGGCTGTGCAACTGGATCAGCAAGTGTGTCTGGGGCGGCGGCATCGTGGGCCTCGAAAACGTACGCCTGTCCGGCGTGCTGGTGCGCCTGGCCCTGTGCTATGGCCTGTCGGCCCTCATCGTATGTACGGTAAACCATAAATGGCTGGGCTGGGTGGCCGGCGCCATCCTCGCCGTCTATTCGGCCATCCTTCTTCTCGGAGACGGCTACGTCCACGGTCCGGAGAACATTCTGGCCCGGGTGGACACCGCTGTCCTCGGCCTTAACCACATGTATAAGTCCGACAACGGAGTAGACCCCGAAGGCCTGCTTTCCACTCTTCCGGCTGTGGCTCACACCCTTATCGGCTTCCTCATCGGCAAGTTCCTTGTGGAAAAAGATTTCCGCAAGATGGACGCCGTGGGAACCCTCATGCTGGTGGGCGGTTTCCTCCTGGGATACCTGCTCCCCATTAACAAGAAGGTATGGTCTCCGTCCTTCGTGCTGGTGTGCTGCGGCGCTGCAACCCTGCTTCTGAGCCTTTTCCACTGGCTCATTGACGAAAAGGGCGTGTGGAAGCATACGGGCTTCTGGAAGGTGTTCGGCTCCAACGCCATCCTGTGCTTCCTGCTGTGTGACGTCCTGGTCTGGACTATGCACGGAAGCGGCGCCTTCAAGGCCGTGATGGACTTCCTGGGCCGGAATGAATGGACCTCGCTCCTTTATGCCGTAGCCGGCGTCATGCTCATCTACCTGATTGTCCTGCCCCTGTACAAGAGAAAAATCTTCATTAAACTATAGTACTATGAAAAAAATCATCATTGGCGTGCTCTCTGCCGCCCTCTTCCTCATCGGAACCCAGTCCCATGCTCAGGTTATCGTGGGGGCCGGTTACCTTTTTGCCTCCGAAAAAACCAGCGGGATCGAGGGAACCACTCCTTACCATGGCTTCTACCTTGGAGCCGGTTACAACGTACATCTCGTGAAAGGCCTCAGCGTAATGCCCGGCCTGTATGTCAACTTCCTCGCCCACAGCGAAAGTGCCGACGCCGGCAGCGCCAAGGGCGGTGTCTTCCTCATGGGTACGGCCCGCGAGTTTGCCCTCGACCTCCCCATCAAGTTTAAGTATGCTTTTAACCTGGGTAACGAAAGAAGTATCTTTGCTTTCGCCGGTCCGGTGTTCCAGCTGGGCCTTTCCAATACCACTACCCTGAACGGTTCCGTCAACGTGGGCCCCATCCACTATGGCGGTGGCGAAAAAGTGAACAACTATGACTCCGAAAACGGAACCGCAAACCGTTTCAATATCTACCTCGGCGGCGGCCTGGGTGTGCAGCTCGGAGACATTATCTTCCTGGCCGGCTACGACCACAACCTGCTGGACGTAGACAAGGTGAACGGTTATACCACCGGCCGTAACCAGCTCAAGGTGGGTATCTGTCTGGACTTTTAATCTGTAGACCATGGCCATCAACACCGAGCCGCAGCAGCACCGGGCTCCCAGCAGCCGCAAGATGAACGGCTGGCTGGCCCTGAGCCCGCTCTTTGTATTCCTTGCCGTCTATCTGGCCGGTTCGCTGGTGGCCCATGACTTTTACAAAGTACCGGTAGCAGCCGCATTCATCGTGGCGTCGGGCTATGCTCTCCTCATTACAAAGGGAGTAGACAAAACCGACGACAAAATCTCCATCTTCTCCGAGGGCGCCGGCAACAAGAACGTCCTCATCATGATCTGGATCTTTGTGCTGGCAGGGGCTTTTGCCTCCACCGCCAAGGACATCGGTGCCATTGACGCCACGGTGAACGCGACGCTGCATATTCTGCCCGG
>DGHE01000088.1:0-2892 GCA_002392525.1 Bacteroidales bacterium UBA3856
TATGTAAGCTTTCCAGGCTACTTGACCAGGTCGTTGTAGTCTTTCTCCTTATTCGGAATCACCCAGGTCCAGTTGTTGGCATCCGTGGGGTTCAGCGTGATGGCGAAGGTGGAATGGAAGCTGCCGCCGTCGGCAATGGACTTACGGACGATGGGCTGTTTCCAGCGCTTATAGTCGAACCAGTCGAAGCCTTCACCCCAGAGGTCGATCCGGCGGTACAGCTTTACTTCGGTAAGAAGCTCGTCGCCGGACTTGGTGCAGTCGTAGGCACTGTCGTGATTCTTGTTCAGTTCGTTCAGCAGGGCGCGGGCCTCGGCATCCTTGCCCAGGTGGCAGTTTGCCTCGGCCTCGGTCAGGTACATCTCCGCAGCGCGGAAGATATTGAACGAGCCACCTCCCGGGGAGAAGGAGCACATGTGCTTGAACTGCATGTACATGAACACATAGCTGGTGCTGTACAGTTTGTTGCCGAACTCCTTGAAGGCGCGGGTCTGCAACAGGCCCGTGCTACGGCCGGTGGTCTTGTTCAGTTTGCTGTCCTTATACTCCTCCTCGGTGGGCTCCAGCCAGAGCTTGCGGCGCTGGTCCGTCGCGGGAATCTGGTCGTAGAGCTCCTTGCTGATGGCCGTAGGGTAGCTGCGGCAGTTGCTGGAAGAGGCGTTGGAACCCTGATAGGCATAGAAGCTATAATAATAGATGGTCTGGTCGGAGGCCTCGTACACGCCCCAGATCCACTCGTCGTTGGGCTCGTTGAAGCCGCTGTCCATGTACTGGCTGCTGGACATCAAGGGATGGTTTTCACGTGCCAAGGCGGCATACTGCGCAGCCGTCGCCCAGTCTTCGCGGGTAAGGGCGGCGCGGGCATAGATGGCATAGGCCACGTCGATGTCCGGAAGGTAGAACTCGTCCTTGCCGCGGGACATGCCGGATTCCTTAAACAGGCGGATGGCATTGTCCAGGTCTTCATAAACCTGCTTGTAGGTCTCGGCCAGAGTGGCCAGCGCCTGATCTCCGCTGCTTAGGTCTATGCGCAGGACAATGCCCGGATCCGCCCCGTTATTGCTGTCCACCCAGCGGTGGCAGTACAGCTGGGACAGCATGAAAAACGCATAGGCGCGGTAGCACAGGCCCTGGGCCTTGATGAACTTGAGTTCCGACGACGTATCCTCATCTTCCTCGATGCCGCAGATAATCTGGTTGGCATTGCCGGAGAGTTTGTAGTAATAGAACCAGGGATAGTAGTCATAGGAAGAGGTAGCCCGCTCCTGATAAGTGCTGTTCCACAGGGCGGCCCATCCGGTCTGGTTGCACTTCTGGAAGTCGTTTCCGGTAAAGTTGGCGTACCAGGACTTGATGGTTCCTTCTCCGTTCATGCCCTGCGTACCCAGATACTGGGTGGTCATCATCTTGCTGATTCCGTTCACGGCCAGCCGGGCGGCATCGGCGTCGCTGAAGATGGCCTCAGGGGAGGCGGCGTACTGGGGTTCCGTATCCAGGTATTCCTTGGAGCAGGAAACCAGAAGGGCCGTTGCGGCCGCGCCGACAATCAATAACTTGCTGATTATAGTCTTATTCATAATTCAATTCCATTTTATCCGGTTAGAATTTGAAGGAGATTCCCGCAGAATAGATCCGGGCGGTGGGCAGATAGTTGTACTGGTAACCGCTGAAAGTCTGCTGCGGGTTCATGCCCTGGCGGGCGGTGAAGGTGGCCAGGTTCTCACAGGTGGCGCTCACAGTGATGCCCTGCATCTTGAGGGCCTGGGCCCACTTCCGGGGAAGCTCATAGCTCAGCGCCACATTCTTGATTACCAGATAACTGGCATCCGTAAGCCAGCGGCTGCAGGTTCCGGCGTTGTTGTCGGAGTTGTTTTCGTAGTTGATCTCGGGAATGCCGTTGGGGTCTATCCGGTTGGGCGAATCCTCCGTCATGCCGTCGGGAACCGAAGACCAGGATTTGAGCAGATCTCTGTGCAGGCTGGAGGGCGATCCGGTGGCGCTCATCAGGCCGGCATACACATTGTCATAGGTGTAACCGCCCAGCGAGTAGGTGAACAGGGCCGACAGGGACAGTCCCTTCCAGCTGAGACTGGCGTTGAAACTGCCATAGACGTCCGGGAGGGCGGAGCCGTAGAAATCGCGCTTGGCGTAAGTGGTCTTCCACACGTACGGGGTGCCGTTGATGACGGTGTAAGCGCCTTCGCCCATGAGGGTGTTGGCAATGCCTTCTTCGTCCTTGGCCGACCCGTACAGCACGTTGCCTTCGGCGGTATTGTCATCCGTGATATAGAAGTCTTCGTCGTTGAACTGATACAGGGAGCGTCCCGTCATCTGGTCTACGCCGGCGAACAGGAACACATAGTAGGCGTAGCGGTCGCGGCCTTCCTCGATCTTGTGCGGGGCAGAGATGATACCGTCCTTGTTCTGTTCCGGCAGGGTAATCACCTTATTGCGGAGGAAGGTGGCGTTGGCGCCCACGTTGAAGCGCCAGTCGCGGGTGCGGAAAATGTCCACGTCGGCCTCCAATTCCACGCCGCGGTTGGAGATGACACCGATGTTCTTGGTCACCACGGACTCGGCGTCTCCGGAAGAGGTGGCACCGGCCGACAGGGGCTGGTACACGTCGAAGAGCAGGTCTTTGTTCCGTTTGTCAAAGTACTCCACGTTGAAGTTCAGGCGGTTGAACAGACGGGACTCCAGGCCCACGCCCCAGGACTGGCCGGTCTCCCACTTCAGGTCCGGATTGGGGTTCTGGGACAGGTAGTATGCACCCTGGTTGGCATTCTGGTTGGCGGTGTAAAGGGCCATGTACCCGTAGTAGCCGGCACCGGCGTCGTTACCCACCTCGCCGTAGTCGGCGCGGAGCTTGAGGGAATTCACCCACGGCACATT
>DGHE01000088.1:3021-14200 GCA_002392525.1 Bacteroidales bacterium UBA3856
AAGCGGGAGGAACCGTCACGGCGGAAGGAAGCCTCCACGTTATAGCGGTCTTTGTAGTTGTAGCGGACACGGCCCAGCCAGCTCTCTGTACGGTAGTTGTCCTCGTAGCCGTCGATGTCGGTCATGTCGGTGAAGTTGGTCATGTAGCCCTTGCCGGCAAATACCTGGGTGGTCTTGTAGTTGTACAGGTAATCCCGGTTCCAGTAATAGTTCTCATGGCCCAGGAGCACGTTCACGTTGTGCTCGCCGAAGGAGTGGGTCCAGCGCAGCTGCTCCTGCACATTGTAGTTCTTGTAGCGGTAAACCACCTTTTTGGCACGGCCGGAGTTGCCCTTGCCGTCGCCGATGATGGCGTTGTTGTAGGTATGGTTGTCGCTATTGCGCACGTTCAGGTCTCCCTTGATGGTGAAGGTGAAGTCCTTCAGGAAGTAGAAATCCACGAAAGCAATGCCGTCCAGGGTGTTGCGCACGGTTTCGTCGGCGTCCAGCTGGTTCTCCCAGATCACATGGCGGTCCGCGTACTGGTTACGGGTGCTGTAGATGGTGCCGTCGGCGGCGGTGTAGGAACCCGGGTCGAACTGCTTGTTGCCGAACTCGTCCAGGATGTATTCGCCCGTGGTGATGTCGTGCAGGTGCACCGGATAGATGGGGGAAATCTGGCGGCAGTACATGAACGGGTTCACGAAACTGGTGTTGCCGTCGCCCACGCCGGAGGAATTCAGCGAGCTCTGGTGGCTGCCGGAAAGGTTCAGGCCCACCTTCATGTAGGAAACGGGCTGGATGTTCACCACGGCGCGGCCGGTGAAACGGTTGAAGCTGGAGTTGCGCAGGAAGCCGTTTTCATCCAGGTAACCCAGGGAGAAATAAGCATTGGCCTTGTCGGTGGCGGTGCTGGCTGTGACGTTGTACTCCTGACGGCGGCCCTTGCGGATGGTCTGGTCGAACCAGTTCAGGTCGTCTGCGTATCCCCTCAAGATCTGGGCGTCGGACACCAGTTTACCGTCGGAGGTGAACAGGGCGTCGTCGGCCTTGTTGTAGATGTTCAGGTACAGCATGTCGCTGATCAGGTTGGCGCTGGCATAGGCGTTGGCCGTTGCCAGGTCGTCGCCATGGGACATGCGGAAATTACGCAGGTTCATCCATTCCAGTTCCATGAACTCGTTGGCGCTGGCCAGGTCGTACTCCTTGATTCCGCGCTCGAAGATACCCTGTTTCACATCCAGGGTCACCGACATGCGGCCGGTGGCATTGGCGCTCTTGGTGGTAATCAGGATAACACCGTTGGAGGCGCGGTTGCCGTATAGGGCGGCGGAGGCGGCATCCTTGAGGACGGTCATGGACTCGATGTCGGCCGGATTCAGGTCAGAGATGTTTCCGCCGAAGGGCACGCCGTCTATCACATACAAAGGAGACGAGCTGCCGTTCACGGTTCCCACACCGCGGATGCGGATGCTGGGCTCGGAGCCCGGAGCCCCGTAGGTGCCGGACACCTGTACGCCCGTCACGGTGCCTTCCAGGGCCGACGTAACGGAAGAGGTGGGGCGGTTCACGATTTTGTCGGAATCCACCGACGAAATGGCGCCCGTGAGGGTGGAGCGCTTGGCCGCACCGTAGGCGATGGTGACAACGGCCTCGTCCAGAAGCTCCATGTCGGACTCCAGGGCCACGTTGACAACGTTCTGGACCGGCACTTCCACAGTTACCATGCCGATGGAAGAAATCTCCAGGGTGGTAGCGTTGGACGGCACGCCCGGAAGGACGAAATTACCGTTGATGTCTGTGACCACACCGATAGAAGTGCCCTTCACCACGACGGAGGCGCCTATGGCGGGCGACCCGTCCTCGGCCAGGGTGATTCTACCGGTTACGGTACGGTTCTGGGCAAAAAGTACCCCTCCCACTGTGAGGAGAAGACTTGCCACTAATAACAGAATCTTTTTTCCCATAGTGTAATAGATTGGTTAGAATAGAAAAATAGTTAATAATGCAATAAGTTAAATTCCGGTTGGATGGATGGTTCAACGCCAAATATATAAATAATTCTGTCAAATAACAAAGGCGCCGGGGAAAAAAGCTTCTCCCGGCACCTTGTAGAAATGGTGCGCGACCGGCTCAGAAACTATAGCCCAAGCCCACACAAAGTGTATTGCCCAGGGAGGCCGAGGCCATGAGGAAACTCAAGTCCACGTGGAAGCCGGCCCACTTGAACCCGGCGCCCAGGGACGCATAGGAGGGAATGGGAGCCTTGTCTGTCCCCAGGTGGTAGCCGGCCCGCACGAAGACCATGTCCGCAAAGGCGTACCGGGCACCCAGACCCAGGCCGACACCGCCGCTGAAGAAGTAATCGAAGTCGGCCGCCACTTTGACGGCACTGGTCCCGAAAACCAGGTCATATCCCGCTCCGGCCGTTACCGACGTGGGCAGGCCATAGCTTTTATCCCCGGACTTGACCGGTGTGCCGATGGAAGAAATACCCCCCGACACCTTCAGGGCGCCGGCCGCGTACATCACATACACGTCGGCTGCCACGGCGGTATAGGAACTGCTCTGGCTGATGCCCATCCGGGCGAATTTGACCTGGGCCCCGGCAGAGAGCGCATCCGTAAACGCATACCCGGCACCCAGGCCGGCAACGAGCTCCGAAGGGGTGAAAGAAGCCCCCAGATTGCCGCTTCCGTCCAGCGCCTGATAGGGTTCACCCATCTGGTAGGCGCCCAGGACCGTTATGCCCAGTTTCTCTCCCAGCCGGACCCCGGCGAGCAGATTGACATGGGTGGCTTTTGCCGCCGCCGGCGCCCAGCTTTGGTAAGAGAGCACGATGTCGCTCCCGCCAAAGGGAACGGCGGCCGGATTGTAGAGTGAAGACGTCATCTGCGCCCCGCCCATGGCGGAAGTCGCCGGGTTGCGGTCGGCCCGGAGGAAGGGCATGGCACTTTGGCCCCAAACAGTGGAAGCCATGGCGGCAAAGGCCGCAAAAACCAAGGTAATCTTTCTTCTCATAGCCACTTATTTCTTAACCAGGGTTTGATGATACGTTTTCCCGCCGAAGCTCAAGGCAAGCGCGTAACGGCCGGGCGCATAAGCCGACATATCGATACTCGCCGGAGTGAATGCGCTGCAGGTGAGGGACTCGTGATAAACCACGGCCCCGCCTGCAGCCGTAAGCGAAACATCCACCTGCTCAGGGTCTTCTCCGGTAGCGAGGTACAGCGTGGTCTCGACAGGATTCGGGTAGGCCTGGTAGGCTATTCCCGCCTCCCGCACCAGCACGCGGAAATCCTGCGATACCGAGTCGCCCCGGGCATCAGACGCAGTAACCGTGATGACAGCCATGCCGAATCCCAGCGCCGTAATATAGAGCGTTCCGTCGTTCAGATTGGCATGAACCACCTGGGTGGCGGAATTGCTCACGGAATATTTCAGGGCTTCTCCGTCCGGGTCGGAGAAATAAGGCGACAAAGCCATGCTCTCCGACGAGCCGGTTCCCGCAAGGATGACATTGTCTATGGCCTGAGCGCTCACGGGAGGCTGATTGGGGAGAATCTGATACAAGATTTTACACTCAGAGACTGCACCATAAGTGTCCGTTGCCCGGACAAGGGAAGTGTATTCACCCGGGGAAAGGCCCGCTCCGGAAAGGACCAGCCGCCAACCGTCAGTCGCACCCGTCCATTTTTCCGCAGCGCTTCCCGGCACGTGTTCAACGGTCAGTCCATGCCCGTCAGGGTCTGTGACGGTAATACCAATCTCCTTGGTCTCGAAGTTTTTCAGGGAAATCTTTTCGCTTCCCTGCGTAGATGTAATGACCGGAGGCTGATTGGCCAGGGTTGTCACCGTGAGGACGGGCGAGGCCGATGCGAAATGTCCCTGGACATCGTATCCCTGCAGCTTGAAGTAATAGGGCGTCTCGAATTTCAGGGCCGGGAATACCTGCGACAAGGAAGTCCCTATGGCATTGGTGGTGGTGATATAGGGTGTCGCACTGACACCTGCACCGGGCTTTTCCACCGTAGCGTTTTCCACGGCTTCCTTGGAACTTCCCGAGAATAGATAGTATCCTGCGGCAGGCACGCCATGGCTGCTGCCGGTGACACTCCAGGAGACCGTGATGCTGTTGGATTTGGCTTCACCCTTGAAGTCGGCCGGGACAGAGGGGGTCATATCCTCGCCCAGGGTAAAGGCGGCATACGCGTCAGAGAGCTTGCCGATAGGTTGTCCGGAGAGCGAAACCACCGGATTGACGCCCCCCATGAGCCGCTCCAGCAGCTGCTCCCGCGTGAACCCCTGGCCGCCGAAATACGAGACCAGCAGGGCCGCCACGCCGGTAATGTGCGGGCAGGACATGGACGTTCCCTGATACGACCCGTACTCGTTATGGGAGAAAGTACTCAGGATGCTGCCGTAATTGGCATCACCTCCGGTGGCTGAAATATCCACCCAGTCACCAAAATTGGA
This sequence comes from Bacteroidales bacterium UBA3856, assembly GCA_002392525.1. Next base: position 7,477 of record DGHE01000088.1, read on the forward strand.
GTAGTAGGTACGGTATCCGTGCGGGCCGATCGACCCCACGGCAATTACGCCGGGATAGCTTGCCGGTGCGCCCCAGGGCCTGTTGTCGTTGCCGGCAGAAAAAAAGACCACGCCGCCGGCCATGGGGCCGGTCTGTTTCCCTGCGGCATCTTTTCCCGCGTATAGATTGAAGTAATCGATGGCAGACTTCAGGGAGCTCTTGTAATCCCCCTCGTTGGGCTGCAGGTAAAATTCGTGCATCTCCTTGGCATCGTCGGCCAGATAATTGCCTTTTTCATCCTCGAAGGAATACCCCCAGCTGTTGTTGCACAGGACAGCCCCGTGGTCGGCAGCCCATTTGATGGCCTGGTCCCCGGCGCCCGACCCGCCGCCTTCCTCGCTCAGGATCTGGAGCGACATCACCTTCACGCCGGGAATTCCGGCAGCGGCGTCTCCTCCAGCCATGCCGCTGACCCCGATTCCGTTGTTATTGACAGCGGCGATGGTCCCGGCTACATGGGTTCCATGCCTGGCCTGCTGGATGGTACCGGACATCGTGATGAAGTTGAAGCTGTCGGCCGCATCGATGTTGGCGGCCAGGTCTTCGTGGTCCAGTTGGACGCCGGAATCCACAACCGCCACTTTCACGGCCGGATTGCCCGTGGTGAAATACTTCCACACGGCAAAGACATCCATGTCGGCCCCGGCCATCCAGTCGTTCTTGCCGCCAGGGTTATAATACTGCCACTGGCTGGAAAGGGAGGGATCGTTGAAAGGCAATTCAAGGGCAGTCACCTTCATGTTCAAGTTGCGCTCGAAGGTGAGCACCCCCTCCACCTGACGGAACAGTCCGGAGGCTTGGTCAAGCGACACGGAGGGGTTGAACTTGACCCGGTACCAACGGTGGAGCCCCATTTCGCGGGAACGGGCTTCAAACTCGCCGGCATCCGGGAAAATGCGCTCCAGCGAGGTGGCTCCCACATCGGAAAGGACTTTGTTCATCGCGGCAGATGCGGTTTGGGCTGCGCCTTTGGTGGGCAGGCTTTCCAGCATCTGCACGGTTTCCTCGTCCAGATACAGGTTGGCCTGGCCGGGAATGAATATGCCCGCAGGAGCGTCAAGGGCTTCCTGTACGGGAGACCCGCCGGTGTCCGGAACCTGCGATTCGGCCGTGCAGGAAACGGCGGCAGCCGCTACGATGGCCATGGCAAGCCATAAGGGTAGTTTCATGTCAGTTCGGGTTATTGCTGGAACTGTTCCGTAAGGAAGTCGGCCACAGCGGTGAGCGACTCGGGATTGTTCCATTTGATTTTATTCTTCTTGAAAAAGTCTTTGGCGGCGGCCTTGTCCAGGCCGGGAATGTCCATGACCTCCCGTTTCAAAGCAGGCACTACACGCCCGAAGCCATACAGGATATATTTCTTTTCCTGGACGGGCAGTTCCTGGCCGCCCTTCCGGGACTGCATGGCCTGGTTCACGTTGGTACCCACGTTGCTGTCCAAAGAGAGCGCCGCCACGTTCTGGGTCGAGGCCGTTGCCGACGACACGCCGTAACCGATGCTGGCCTTGTTCAGCCGGTCCATATCCACCTGGATCAGCGCCACGGCGGCACCGCCCTTGCTTTCGCAGAGGACCTTATAGAATTTGCCGCCCGCATTCACGTACACGTCTTCTCCGATTTTGGCGGAGAAAACACGGGTCAGGTCGGCCACCATAACTTTCTCGTCTTTAACGTAGTACAGACGCTGGTCGGCGACGGAAATGTTCAGCGGCGCCTGGATCAGCTGGTCTCCCGCCTGGTTGCAGACAACCCCGTCCGGGAAGTCGGCATACAGGTAAGGCCAGGTGGTTTTGGGGTTGTAGTCCTGGGCGCCCGCAAGGAAGCAGACAAGCAAGCATGCAGTTGACAACGAGAATATCTTTTTCAGCATAGTCATATTGAAGGGAAAAGAACCCGTCCCCGGGAAAACTCGGGAGCGGGTTCATAAAACGTTGGTACAGATTACTTCTTTGTCAGGACAGTGTATCCACCGCTATCAAAGCTATAGTAAGCATAGTCTCCGGTGAGGATCAGCGCAATCCACGGACCGATGGAGATGCCTGCGGCTGTAACCTCGGCATGTACGGCATAGCCGTTGGCGCCGTCCAGATCACCGCTCTCAGTCATACCAAATATGCCTACAGGCCCGTAAGTTCCGTGAACATAAACCACTTGGAATCCATCGAACCAGATGTCCGCAGTGTTGTCTTCCTCATTGAAAGTAATCGTTCCGGTTATGGTCTGGCCGCCACCCCACAGGTTGGCGAGCTCAACCGTGGTTTCGTCAACCTTGGAAATCTCAATTTCGTAGGTTTCGGGAGCCCCGAAATCGCTGGCTTCCCATGTTCCGGTCACATAAGCCCAGTCAACAGGAATGTCATTGTCGACAATACTGAAATTCAGATTGTAGGCATTGCCCATGGTGAGGTCGCCAGTGGTTCCAGTCAAGGTGATCGTGAAGGCCTCGTTTCCGGTGTAAGTACCGGTGTTGTCAATCACGTTCACAATAATGTTCTGGGTTTCGTTTCCGCTGAAGTTCAGAACGCCCGAGGCAGGTTCTATAGTGTAGGCCGTCCCCTTGCCGCCGGTGATATCTTTCACTTCGAACGAAACAGTTCCGGATTTTCCTTCCATGTTGTAAGCCGTAACAGGAATCAGCACCTGTCCCGCGCTCTCCTTGACGGAAGCGGAACCGGTTTTTTCCATGACTACAAACGGATAGGTCTTGTACTCGGCAATCCGGCTGCAGGAAGCCATGGCAAGGACAGCGGTTCCCGCAACAAGTATTTTAGCAATAACTTTCATAATCATTAACTATTTGTCGTTTACTACTATTCGGCTCCGCTGTAACCGGGATTCTGGACCAAGTTGGCGTTCACCTCGAACTCATGGGACGGGATGGGCCACTGATAGTGGAAGTCGCCGGCCGGGAGAGATTTGCTTTCGAAAGCGGCTCCCTGGGCAAGCGCGCCGTTGGCTACGGCGCCGGCCTGGCCGATACGGCTGGTGAAGCCCTCGTTCCAGCGCTTGAGGCACAGCATGCGGGTACCCTCACCTACAGTTTCCTTGAACCACTCGTTGTGGATGTTGGCGGCCGTGGCGGCCGTGGCGGATGCACCGCGGGCGGTCTGCAGGGTGTTCAGGGCAGTCTTGGCAGCGGCATCGTTGCCGGCGGCTTGGTTGGCCTCGGCGGCAATCAGGTACATTTCGCTGATCAGGATGGGTTTGATGGCCTGATAGCCATTGGGGACAGTTCCCTCGGCACGCAGTGTCGGGTTGCCCAGATATTTCTTGAACACATAGAACTCACCGGAGTGATAAGCGCTGTTGTAGAAAACCTGGTAGTCGGAATTGTCGAACCACTGGGAAAGACGCAGGTCGCCGGCTTCGTACAGGTTCATCAGGTTGCTGGAAGGAATGAAGTACGGACGGAAGTAGTCTTTTCCACCCTCACGGGCAGTCCCGGTATAGGCGTCAAAGTTGCGGGGACCGTTCTCAGTCTCAGAAGCATACATCTGCATCACAGGCTCGTTGCCATTGTCGTAGAGCCACTCGGTTTCCATGTCCTTGGCCGTGGAGGAAAGGGCATATCCCGCTGCGGAGGCAATGACCTTCTGGGCAGAGCTGGCCGCATTGGCGTAGTCCTTGATATCCAGATAGTAGCGTGCATAGACAGCGTTTACAGCGTCAATGGTGGGTTTCTGGGCACGGACGGCACCGGGAACACCGGCGAGCAGGACCGCTGCGGAATCCAGGTCTTTCTTAATCTGGTCATATACTTCCTGAACGGTATTGCGGGCGGGACGGGCGGTCTGGTCATATTCCAGCACCAGCGGGACACCCAGATCGGTAGCGGGAGTGCCATGGCCGTAAGCCTTGCCATACAGGCGCACCAGACGCAGGTAGGCAGTGGCACGGAAGAAGTAACCCTCGCCACGGACAACGGCGGCCTTCTCTGCCAAACCGTCGGGAAGGTTTTCCTGCAGGCCGTTGATAACCACATTGTAACGCATGATGGAGTAATACAGATTCTCCCAGGAATCCTCTGCATCATAGTCGGTGGCGGAGAAGGAATTGTCTGTACGGTGGATGGAGCCGTAGTTGTTGCCATAGTCGGCCATGGCGTTGAAGCCGTCGCACATCAGTTCAGGGGCAATGGAATAAATACCGTAGTGGGTGCCTCTGAAATAGGCAAGCATGCCGTTCTCGAAGCCGTTGAGGTCGGTCTCATTGGTGACAATCTGCTCTGGATTGTAAGCAATGGCGTCGTTAGGGAACAGATTCAGGTCGCAGGAAGCAAACACTGAAACGGCTGCGATAAGCGCAAGAGAATTGAGTATCTTTTTCATATTCGTTCCTTGTTAAAGATTAGAACTTGACCTCGATACCGCCCAGGAACTGCTTGGAGTTACCGCCCACACCGTAGGTGAGGTTGGAGTTGATTTCCGGATCGATACCCGTGTACTTGGTGAAGGTGAGGAGGTTACGACCGGTGAAGGTAATCTTCAATTCCTTGACCACCTTCTGCCAGCCCAAAGCTTTCTGAGGCAGGCTGTAAGCAATCTGCAGGTTCTTCAGACGCAGGAAGGAAGCATCCTCCAGCAGGTGGGAGTCGAACTGCATCACGGCGCCCTTGGACCAATCCGGCCATTTGGCGTCGCGGTGGTCGGGGGTCCAGAAGTCGGACACGGCCTTGTTGGTGTTCATGGTGGAGAAGTTGGCCGGGTTGCCATAGAAGTATCCGTCGTTGGATACCAGGTACTTGCCAATCACGTAAGAGAAGTCGGCCTGGGCGGAGAAGCCCTTCCAGCCTCCGGAGAGGGAGAAACCGCCGTTGATAGGTGCATAACGCTTCTTGCCGGTGTTCTGGGTGAGACCTTCCTCGTCAAACACCTTGGTGGTCTCGTTCATGGTGGTCACGTCCGGGTCTTCGCCGGGCACATACCACATGGGCATACCGTCTTCGGGGTCGATGCCGGCAAAAATGGGGTTGTAGAACATCACCGGGCTGCCCACCACGTAAGCGATCATGTAAGAATACATGGGCCAGGTCTTTTTCCCGTCGAACAGTTCGGTCACCTTCTGGGCATTGTAGTTGAAGGTGGTGTTCAGGCGCAGCCAGTAGTCACGGCCTTTCAGGAAGTCGAAGCCCAAGGTAACGTCCACACCCTGGTTCAGGAGGGAGCCCACGTTGTTGGTGGCCTCGGTGATACCGGCGGTGTAAGGCTGGGGAACATCCAGGATCATGGAGGTGGTCTTCCTGTGATAGTATTCCAGGTCAAAGTCCATGAAATTGAACAGGCGGCCGCTCAGGGTGGCGGTGAACAGGCCCTGCTTCTCCCAGGTGAGATGGGTGTTGGCCGGCTGCGAGACATGGTCGGAGTTTGCGTCGGCATACTTGGTGGTGGATCCCACAAGGCCCAGGTGGCTGTAGTCGCCGATGTCGGCATTACCCTGGGTGCCGTAGCTGAGCTTCAGGTTGAGGTCGTTTACGGCGCTCACATTCTTGAGGAAGCCTTCCCTCTTGAGTTTCCACATGCCGCCCACGGACCAGAAAGTGGCGTTGCGCACGTCCGGGCCGAAGCGGGAGGAGGCGTCGTTACGTACGGTGACATCGAAGATGTACTTGTCCATCAGGGTATAGTCGGCATGGCCGAAGAAGGACAGGAAGCGGCTCTCGGTGTAGCTCTCGCTCATGTCGCGGGAGGCGGAAGTACCGTCATTGAGGCGGACCTTACGGTCGTCTACCTGGTTCTGGGACTGGGCGTAGAAATACTTGTAGTAGTTCTGCACGCCTTCGTGGCCGGCCAGGAGGCTGAACTTGTGGTCGTCCGTGAACTGGAAGGAGTACTCAATGGTGTTGGTGATGTTGGCGGCATACTCCAAAGCGTTGGAATGGCCCACAGTGGCAGTGCCTCCGTTCTTGGCGACATAGGAAGGCTTGGTGAGCCAGTTGTTCAGGCGGATGTATCCGTCCAAGCCGGCGCGGGAGACGAACTTGAGGTTGCGGATGGGCTCGATTTCCACGAACACATTGCCGTTCACGCCATAGCGGTCGTACTGGTCAATGTGGTTGTCCATGTAGTAGGTGGGCGTGATACGGTTCTGACCGGGGAAACGCTCGGTATAAACATTCCCGTCCTCGTCCACGGCAGGATACATAGGGATAAGGAGGAAGGACAGACCGCCGCTCGTGTAGTTGGACATACCGTTGGCAGCGGAGCCCCAGTTCGGGTTCTGCTGGGTGTTGGACATGCTCAGGTTCAGGTTCACACCGGTCTTGAGCCAGTCGGTGGGATGTGCCTGCACATTGGAGCGAAGGGTATAACGGTCGAAGAAGTTACCGGGGGTATAACCCTTCTGGTGGTACTGGGAGGCAGCAATCATATAGGCCACCTTGGAGCCGCCGCCCTCGATGGTGAGGTCGTTCTGGTACTGCGGGTTCCACAGGTCCATCATGTACTTGTACCAAGGCGTATCGTAGTTGTATCCCTGATCCAGATAGGTGGCGTTGATCCATTCCTGGGTGTGAATACCGGCCCGTACCCAGAAGTCCATCAGTTCGGAGCTGGACATCATGCTCTCGTACAGGGAGGTGTCGGCCAGGGTGGACACGCCGTACTGGCCACGGTAGGTGACGCTGGCGCGGGTGTTATAGGAACCGGCCTTGGTGGAGATATAAACAACACCGTTGGCCGCACGGGC
>DGHE01000088.1:14332-14999 GCA_002392525.1 Bacteroidales bacterium UBA3856
CTGGACGAAGGAATACCGTCAATCACGTACAGCGGGGCGGTACCGGCTTCCAGGGAACCGACGCCGTGCAGGGTCATGCTCACCGCATTGTCACCGGCGATACCGGAATAGGACAGAACGGACAGGCCTGCCACCTGACCCTGCAGCTGATCCAGTGCAGAGGAGGACGGGGCGTTTTTGATGGTCTCGGAGTTCACCGTGGAAACGGAACCCACAATGGAACTGATTTTCTTGGCGGAGCCGTAGCCGATGGCGATGGCCTGCTCCAGCATTTCAGCATCGTCTTCCAGGGTGACATTGATGTTGGCGCGGCCGTTGACAGCCACACTGAGATCCTTGTAACCCACGGAGGAGAATACCAGCGTTCCGTTGGAAGGGACCGAGATGGAGTAAGTTCCGTCCATCAGGGTAGCCGTACCGACAGATGTGCTCCCCTGGAGCATGACGGCCGCTCCCGGAATGGGATCGCCGTTACTGTCGATAACGGTACCGGACACCCTGATGTTCTGGGCAAAGGCAAAACCTGAGACCAGCAACAACGCGGATGCAATCAGAAGCTTAAATTTTTTCATAAGCTAACAGCATTTAATTAAACATAAATATTGATAATAGTACACTACTTATTTATAAAAACCACAAAGACCGAATTCTCACTATAAAACGGTCG
>DGHE01000016.1 GCA_002392525.1 Bacteroidales bacterium UBA3856
GACGGCAAGGAGTTTGACAAGAACGACGGCATCGAGTTCCCTCTCAACCGCGTCATCAAGGGTTGGACCGAGGGCATGAAGCTCGTGGGCGAAGGTGGCAAGATCACCCTCGTAATCCCCGCCGAGCTTGCTTACGGCGAGCGTGGTCCCCGCGAGATCGGCGCCAACAGCACCCTTATCTTCGACGTAGACCTGCTGGAGGTGAAGCCCTACGTAGAACCCGCCACCAAGTAAGTCTATGGCACTGGAACTGGAAGGAACGCTTCGGCAGAAGCTGGGTGTGCAGCAGGGAACGTCGGCCCGCGGACAGTGGGCCAAACAGGAGTTCATCCTGGACTACCCCGACGGCAATTACACTTCGCAGGCTGTCTTCACCGCCTTCGGGCAGGACAAGGTAGCAGACCTGGACAAGTACCAGACAGGAGACCGCATCAAGGTTTCCTTCAACATCAAGAGCCGTGAGTATAACGGCCGGTGGTACACGGACCTTCAGGTCTGGCGCATCGCCACTGCGGGCCAGGCGCAGCCAGCCGCATCGGCACAGCCGGCACCATCGGCCCAGCCTGTTCCGCCGGCCCCGGCCTTCGAGGCACCGGCCCCCACGCTGGACGACATGCCGGGGGACTCGCAGGACTCCGACGACCTTCCGTTCTAATCGCATTAAAACCTTCGGTAAATGCCGAAGGTTTTTTGTATCTTTGCAGACTATGATAAGTTTTGCATATAACAACCGGACCATCCGGCTCATAAAAGACATCCTGTTTGTGGCGCTGGGCATGTGGCTCGCCAGCCGTGCCAGTTTCCTGGCGGTGCTGGTGGGCATCATTGCCATTTTCTGGTATGGACGCGACGCCTATTTCCAGGCCAAGGTGCTCTGGCAGGAGAAGCACTATAAGGAACCCGAAAGCAAGGCTCCGAAAGACAACGGGAAAATCAGCCTGGGCTCCGACGCCAAGGAAGTGAATTTCGAGAAGGAGTAAATGATTCCGAAGGAGACAGTAGACCTCATCCTGGACACCGCCCGCGTAGAGGAGGTGATCGGAGATTTCGTGACGCTCAAGCGCCGCGGGTCCAGCTATGTAGCCTGCTGCCCCTTCCACAACGAGAAGACGCCGTCTTTCCACGTAACGCCCTCCAAGGGCATCTACAAGTGCTTCGGCTGCGGCAAGGCCGGCAGCGCCGTGGGTTTTGTGATGGAATACGAGCACATGACCTACCCCGAGGCCCTTCGTTACCTGGCGAAGAAATACAACATCGAGGTGCAGGAAGAGGAAGAGAGCGCCGAGCAGATTGCCGCGCGCCAGCGAAGCGAGAGCCTCCTGGCCGTGAGCGAGTTTGCCCGCAAGTTCTTCTCGGACCAGCTCCAGGGCGGAGAAGGACGCGCGGTTGGCTATCAGTACTACCGGAAGCGCAACATCCTGGACACCACCATCGAGAAGTGGAGCCTGGGATGGGCCCCCAGCGGGAAAACCACGCTGGTGGACGCCGCCCGCGCCGCCGGTTACAAGGACGAGTTCCTTCTGGCGGCGGGTCTTGCCATCCAGACGGAGGACGGCTCGCTCATTGACAAGTTCCGCGAGCGGGTCATGTTCCCCATCCACTCCGTGAGCGGACGCGTCATCGCCTACAGCGGACGCACCCTCAAGGCCGACAACCCCGCCAAGTACGTCAACTCCCCCGAAACGGAAATCTACATCAAGAGCCGCAACCTGATGGGCATCTGGTTCGCCAAGAGCGAGATTGCCCGGCAGGACCGCTGCATCCTGGTGGAAGGCAACGTGGACGTGGTGATGATGCACCAGATGGGCATCACCAATGTGGTGGCCTCCTGCGGCACCTCCCTCACCGAGGAGCAGGTACGTCTCATCGGCAAGTTCACGCAGAACGTCACCATCATGTACGACGGTGACAAGGCCGGCCTGCACGCCGCCGTGCGCGCCATCAGCCTCATCCTCAAGGAAGGTATGAACCCCAAGGTGGTCTTCCTCCCCGACGGAGACGACCCCGACTCCTACTCGCAGAAGCACACGCAGGAGGAGATTCGCTCGTTCATCGAGGAGCACGAGGAAGACGGCATCGCCTTCAAGACGCGCCTCCTTCTGGAGGAGGCCGGCGAGGACCCGCTCAAGAAGGCCAACTCCATCAACGAGATAGCCGATACCGTGGCCGATATCCCCGACGCCATCAAGCGCCAGGTGTACATCGGCACCGTGGCCAAGCAATTCGGCATCGAGGAGGATATCATCCAGGACCGCGTGCGCAAGACCCGCGAGCACAATGCGCAGAACGCAGCGAAGGAACGTGCCCACTCTGCGTCGGCGAATGATGCATTTTCGCTCGCAAAAAATAGGGCCGATGCTCCCGAAAATGCATCATTTGCCGACGCCCCCGCAACTGCTGCAACTGCACCGGAATTACTTTCCAACGAAGAACGGATTCTGGGCCCGTCGGAACGGGAGCTGCTGGGATTCATCCTGCGGTATGGACGCAACGAGCTGAAGTTCGA
>DGHE01000044.1:0-955 GCA_002392525.1 Bacteroidales bacterium UBA3856
GGTCGGCCAGCATTTCCGTATCGGATGCGGCGTTGTTGTAAACCCAGTTGCCGAAGGAGGCGTGGCCGGAGAGGGCTGCCGTCCAGTTTTTCCAGGTGAAGCTGGTGTTGAAGCCCAGGGTCACGTCGGGGTCGGCATGGTGCGTCATGAATTTGTCGTCTTTGGTGATCTGGCCGTCAGGGATGACGTTGCCGTCCACATCCACGGCACCGGCACGGTCTACGTAGACACCGTTGATGGGACGGCCCTGCGTATCGTACACCTGCTGATAGAGGTAGAAGGTGCGCATGGGATAACCCACCTGGATGAGCTGTACGTTGTTACCGGTACCGCCGGAGATTTTACCGGTCTCGATGCCGGCAGCGTTCTCGTCGGAGGCGGTGAGCTTGGTCACCTTGTTCTTGTTGTAGGCGCCGTTGATGCCGAAGGTCCAGCTCATGTCACGCTTCTCGATGAGAACGGCGTTCAGGTCCACCTCGAAGCCCATGTTGGTCATGGAGCCGATGTTGGTGTTGAGCATGTTGGTCAGGTTGGAAAGACCGGGGACCGGGATGAAGTTGAGGATGTCTCGGGTGTCACGCTTGTAGGCATCCACGGATGCGGTGAAGCGGTCGTCCCAGAATCCGAGATCCAGACCTACGTTATAGGTGGTAGTGGTTTCCCACTTGAGGTCGGCGCTGTAGCCGAGGGCTACGATAGGAGCCACGTAGTTGTCTCCGTTACCGGCAAAGTAGTAGGAACCGGGCGTGTTGACGGAGAGGAACTGGGCGAAGGTGTCGTAGTAGCCGCCCACTTCCTGCTGGCCGGTCTCACCCCAGGAAGCGCGGAGCTTGAGGGTGGAGAGCTTCTGGACGTTCTTCATGAAAGGCTCGTTCTTGATATTCCAGCCCAGAGCCACGGAGGGGAAGATACCCCACTTGTTGTTCTGGAAGCGGGAAGTACCATCGGCACGGAG
>DGHE01000044.1:1086-2880 GCA_002392525.1 Bacteroidales bacterium UBA3856
CCCTCGGTGTTGGAGAATTCCTTGCCGTCGGTAATACGCCAGGAGTGGTTATGGTTGTTGCTCCAGAAGTGCTGCCAGGAATAACCGGCCATGAAGTCTACGAAGTGCTTCTCGGCGAAGGTGTGGCTGTAGTCTGCGTAGAACTCCAGGGTGGTGTTGCGGCGGGTGTAGTCGTAGAGGGTCTTGGAACCACCGCCGGCCTGGTCTGTGTTGTGGTAGGAAGCTTCACTGCCTTCCTTGGTCATGCTCTGGCCGTTGGACTTGGCAAGGTCGGCACCCAGGTTCAGGTTCAGGCGAAGGTCTTCGAAACCGTGGATCTTGTAGTCAATCTGGGCGTTTCCGAGGAAACGGGCAGAGTTGGCGGTGTCGGAGTGAAGGGCGGGATCGAGGAGAGCCACGGGATTGAGCGTAGCCATGGTGTTGGTGTTGCCCTTCTTGTCCAGCCAGGTGGAGTAACCGTTGAGACCGTTCTCATCAAACACGGGCTTGGTGGGGTCGTAGTGGTTGGCGGCGCTGATGGCGCCCTGGTTGGCATAGCTGTTATAAGCGACGGTGCCCTTACCGTTTAGGCTCACGGTGAGGTGTTTGTCGAAGAAGGTGGGAGCCAGGCTCACACCCAGGGTCCAGCGGCTCATCTCGGAGCCCTTCAGGGTACCCTGCTGCGAGGTGGCGCCTACGCTCACGCGGTAAGGCAGGTTCTCGCCGATGCGGCCGGAGAGGCTCAGGTTGGCATCCACGGAAGGAGCCACACGGTAGATTTCCTTCTGCCAGTTGGTGTCGGCATTGCCCAGGGCAGCCTCGGCGGCAGAATTGAGACCGTAGAAGTCGCGGATGAGGGAACGGATGCCGGCGGCGTCAAGCACTTTGTTGTACTTGGCGATGGTGTTGACGGAAGTGGTCACGTCCAGAGCTACGTTCATGGGAACGCCGGCGGTCTTGGAACCCTTCTTGGTGGTAATCACGATAACACCGTTGGAAGCACGGGAACCGTAGATGGCGGTGGCCGATGCATCCTTGAGGACGGTGAAGCTCTCGATGTCTTCCGGATTAATGGAGGACAGCGGATCGCTCATACCGGAAATACCGTCATTGGAGACCGGCAGGCCGTCGATGATGTACAGAGGGTCGTTGGAAGCGTTGATGGAGGAGCCGCCACGGATACGGACGGTTGCTCCGGCGCCGGGCATACCGGAACCGGCGGTAACGACGACACCCGCGCTCTTGCCGCGGAGGAGGTCGGCCGGCGTGGTGACGACGCCCTTGTTGATTTCATCGGCCTTGACCGTAGAGACGGAACCGGTGAGGTCGCTCTTTTTCACGGTACCGTAACCGATGACCACCACCTCGTCGAGGAAATTGGTATCTTCTTCGAGGAGAATGGAAGCGGGCACATCCTTGGCCGCGAAAGTCTGGGATGCATAGCCGATGCAGGAGATTTCCACCATAGCATCGGCACTGGAAACAGTGAGGAGGAAGTCGCCATCCAGACCGGTGGAAACGCCGTTGGACGTTCCCTGCTCGATCACCGAGGCTCCGATAACGGGGCCGATGGCATCTACCACCACACCTTTAACCTGGTATCCGCCCTGGGCGAATACGGTCATGCAGTAAGCGCACAGCACTGCAAATGCGGTTAGTAACCTTTTCATTAGTTTGATGTTAGAAATTATTTAGTATTGATAAGTTTCACGCTTACGGCGCCCAGCACCAGGAACACACCGGCTGCAAGGAGCATGGCCGGCTGGCTGCCGCCGAGGAGGGAGAGCACTGCGCCGCCGGTTGCGGCCGCCACAA
>DGHE01000044.1:2964-7214 GCA_002392525.1 Bacteroidales bacterium UBA3856
ACAGGCCCAGGTAGCTGCCCATGTAAGGGCTTCCCTCCAGCGCGTTGGTAAGGAGGGTGAAGGGAAGGGCCAGCATGGCAGCCCAGGCAAAGCCGATGAGGAAGTAACTCACGAAGAGGACATACTGATTGTGGATGAACATCACGGAGGCAAAGCCCGCGGCACCCACGAGAAGGCTCACCACATAGGAGAGCTTGAGATTTTTGAACCTCGGCAGTGCGGCGGCCCATACCAGGGAGCCCACGGCCTGCACGGCGAAGAGAACGCCCACCCAGTTGCCGGCAGCCTGATAGGCTTCGGAGGCGGTGTCGGTGGTATTCCACACATTCTGGGCGATGGCACCGTTGGTGTAGGTCCACATATAGAGGAAGGCAGCCCATGAGAAGAACTGCACGAGGCCCACGGTCCAGAAGGTGGACGGGGCTTTGATAAGGAGCTTCACAAGACCCTCGGAGGGTTTCTCGGAGCCGGCGTCATCGGCAATCTTATGGAACTCGGCATACTCCTTCGGAGGCATTTCCTTCACGCGAAGGAACGTGTAGAGCACGCAGAGGATGAGGATGAGCGCGCCCACGTAGAAGCTCCAGATGACGCTGTCGGGGACCACTCCCCTGGGAGCGGTGTTGGCAATCCCGATCCAGGTAAAGAAGATGGGAAACAGGTAGCCAAGCAGTGAGCCGGCATTGCACAGGAAGCTCTGGATGCTGTAGGCCTGGGTCTTCTGCTTTTCGTTCACCATGTCTCCCACCATCATCTTGAAGGGTTGCATTGCTACGTTGATGGAGGTGTCAAGGAAGATGAGGGAGAACAGCCCGAACCACATGGCCATGTTAAGGCCCAGGAAGATCCGGGTGCTGAAGTGAAGACTGCCGGCGTTGGGCAGGAACATCATCACCAGCACGGCGATGATGGCACCCACGAGGAGGTAGGGCTTGCGTCGGCCCATCCGGCACCAGGTACGGTCACTATACTTGCCGATGAGCGGCTGCACCAGCATACCCATCAGCGGGGGAAGGATCCAGAAGAAACTGAGTTGGTGAGGGTCGGCTCCCAGCGTGGCGAAAATGCGGCTGATATTGGCGCTCTGCAGGGCATAGGCAATTTGCACGCCCAGAAAGCCAAAGCTGAGGTCTACGAGTTGACGGAAGGTCAAATCACGTTTCTGCGACATATATATAGATACTAGTTTAAGCGATTCAAAAGTGGTTCGGCGCAAAAGTAGTATATTTGAAGGTAAATCGGCCACGCCGGAGCGGGCCTGTCCGCCGAATGGATATTTTTTTGCGACGAACGGAATTTCTCCGTACTTTTGTGCCATCATGAAGATTAAGGCAGACCACTGGATTATTCACGCATTCGCGCTGCTGCATGCAGGTGTGGCTTTACTGTGCGCGGCACTGGACATGCGGGACAGCCTCCTTCTCACGGCGTTCACCATGACTCTTGCCGGCATCATCTGCTTCCGTTCCAAAATGACGGTGGAGATTACCGTCACGTCCCTTATCCTTGTCAACATTGTGGGATTCGTGCTGGGCAATGCGGGAGCGCTGGCCAAACTGGACGCCATACCCGCCTTCTGGAGACCGGCCCTCACTACCTTTGCGGTCACGGAAATCATCGGCTGGGCGCTCTACGGTTTTGCACACAGACTCACAACCTACGGGGCGGCCATCTACGAAAGGGACCAGTCCTGGTACCGCAATGCCGGTTGGCTGGTGGTGGCCGTAGCGCTCATCTTCGCCATCCGCGTCTATACGGACCTCAACTACAGCGGCAACTTAATCCTGGAAAACTCCGGCGTGATGATCCTTTTGATTATCACCACGCTGGTATCGCTGGTGTTCATGATGAACTTTGCGCTGCAGATGCAGCGGGAGACATCGGCCCAGCGCACCCGGCGGCATCAGGCCGAATTCCGTTACATGAATCTCAAGAACCAGGTGAACCCGCACTTTCTCTTCAACAGCCTCAACGTGCTGGACTCCATTGTACAGGATGGGACGCGGGAGGAGGCCAGCGCCTACATTCACAAGATGGCGGCCATCTACCGCTACCTCATGAAGTTGGAAGGAAAACAGCTGGTACCCGTCGCCGACGAACTGGCCTTTGCCCGGAACTACCGGGACCTTCTGCTCATCCGTTTCTCGGAAGGGCTCATTACTGAAGACCATATCGGTGAGAACATTCCCAAAGGCTACATTGTTCCGTGCACGCTCCAGATTTTGCTGGAGAACGTGGTCAAACACAATGCCATCGGGCCGGAGAATCCGCTGGTGGCAGAGATTTCCACCGACGGGAAGGTGATCCGGGTGTCCAACAACATCATTCCCAAGCAGACGGCTCCGTCGTCTTCCGGTATCGGCCTCCAGTATGTCCGCAACCAGTACCGGGACATTGCCGGGGAGGAAATCCTCATAGAAAGTACCGAAACCCGCTTTTCCGTTACAGTGCCCATCTTGGAGGAACCGGAATAAATTGCTAACTTTGCTGTTACCACAGATTAGTATCACCATGAAAGCCCTTATCATAGAAGACGAACCGCGCGCCCGCGCCCACATGCAGAAACTGCTCTCGGACAACTTCCCCGCCGTAGAGGTGGTGGGTGCCATCGGCTCGGTAAAAGACAGCCTGGAATGGCTTAGGACACATCCCGCCCCCGAAGTCATCTTCATGGACGTGGAGCTGAGCGACGGCAACAGCTTCGAGATCTTTTCGCAGACGGAAATCCCCTGCCCCGTCATCATGACAACGGCCTACGACCAGTATGCCGTACATGCCTTTGAGGTAAACGCCGTGGATTATCTCCTGAAGCCCATCGAGGTGGCAGACCTTAAGCGCGCCATCCAGCGCGTGGCCAGCGGAGAAGCCGTAAAGCCGGCCGGGGAGGCCATGCGTTCCATGATGGACCAGGTTCGGAAGGAGAAGTTCCTCATCCGGCTCAATGACCGCATTGTTCCGGTGCGCACGTCGGATATCGCCTACTTTTATTCAGAGGCCAAGAACTCCTATATTGTTACGCTGAGCGGCTCTTCGTATGTCACCGACGACTCTTTGGATGCCCTGGCAGAAAGCGTAAACCCCGAGTCCTTCTTCCGCATTTCCCGCAGCTGCATCATCAGCGAGGGCGTCATAGACTCTGTCTCACGCCTGATGGGCGGCCGCCTTCGCATCTCTTTGAAACACGGCATTCCTTCCCTCACGGACCTCACCGTCTCCCGCGCCCGCGTAGACGGCTTCCTGGAATGGTTGGAGAAATAAATCAGAACAGGAATGCGCAGTACCCGATGCCCATCATAAGGCAAAGGGCGAAAGTGGAAAGCACCAGAAGCGGAAGCATCGGGTCCAGGGCACGGTCTTCCCGCGTCCAGACGCCGTAAAGATGCAGCACGTAGAGCGGCAGGGTAAGAACCCACAGCCAGTGCCACCAGGACGGCCAGCACAGCAGGCAGTAAGCCGCCATGCACACCCAGCCAAGGCAGACAAGGACCGTTTGATAGATGCGGGCCTTGTGTGCGCCCAACTTGATGGCTACCGTAACGCGGTTGGCCGCATCCGTCTTCATGTCACGGATGTTGTTCACGTTGAGCACGCCCACGCTGAAGCATCCCACGCCGGCGGCGGGAAGAAGCAGTTTCCAGTGCAGTCCTACGCCCTTCGTGCACACAAAATAGGCTCCCATTACAGCCACCAGTCCAAAGAACAGGAAGACATAGATGTCTCCCTTGGCCCTGTAGCCATAGGGGTTGTGTCCCAGTGTGTATTTCATGGCCCCCATGATGGCGGCGGCGCCCAGCATGAGAACCAGGATGGGAGTCATTCCCCACAGGGTTCCGAAGGCTCGCCATGTCATGGCCGTTCCAAACAAGATACAAAACCCCACGAAAATGCCGATGAGCGCCTTCATGTCTTGAATGCTCATTTCACCGCTGTTCAGGCCATACTGCGGGCCCTGCCGCTCGGCGGTGTCCGTCCCGCGCAGGACATCTCCCAGTTCGTTGGAGAGGTTGGACAGGATTTGCAGGCACACGGTGGTGATGACAATAAGGACAGCGGTCCAAACATCTACCTTCCAGTCTGCAACGGCGAGCAGGATGCCCAGGAGCACGCCTGCCATGGAAAGTGGCAGGGTGCGGAGGCGCATGGATTCAAGGGCGGCTTTGAGTTTCATGACTAATCCAGTTTAAGAACCGCCATGAAGGCACTCTGAGGAACCTGGACGGTACCAATCTGGCGCATGCGCTTCTTGCCTT
>DGHE01000171.1:0-1179 GCA_002392525.1 Bacteroidales bacterium UBA3856
TATACCCGCGTTGAGGGACCCTTTTTCCAACACCTCATATTTTTGGCAAATCTCTTCCGTTATCAAAAATGAAAGTTCTCCATCCCGTCTGGGAGAGAGATACTCCATAGGGCCGATATGCTGGCGGAGCAGGACGGAGATGTTCAGGTCCGGATTGATCACCACGGTTTTGACCGCTTCCAGGCGGAGGGCCAGGAAACCGCCCCAGGAGAGTCCGACCACCAAATCCGGCTTCTCTTCTCTATTGAAGGTTTCCAGTATCGGAATCGCCAGATCAGGGTCGATAGGAAGGTCCGGCGCCACCACTTCTGCCGGGCGCAACAACTGCCGCAGCATGTCCGCCATTTTGTATGCTCCGGACGAGGCCAACCCGTGTATGAAGAGAATCTTAATCATAACGGGGACAAAGATACGGTTTTTTGGCAAATCTTGAAGTATTTGTCACATTGTTTAAAGATTTTGCGAGGTCGATGTGAGATAAAAAGGGCTATCTTTGCGAAACGTTACTAGCCGAAAACATTTTAAAACCAACCAATAATCAACCATTATGACAAAATTCCTGAAAAAAATGTCATTGGCCTTGTGTCTGCTTGGCATCTCGGCATTTGCCGCATTTGCCCAGACCACGGTCAAGGGCGTCGTTGTTGACGCCAATGGTCCCATCATCGGAGCAGCCGTGCTCGAAGTGGGGACCAACAATGGTACTTCCACGGGAATCGACGGTGACTTCACCCTCACCGTGTCCCGTGCCAACGCCACGGTGGAAGTGAGCTGCATCGGCTATGCCACGCAGACCTTCCCGGCCAACCAGGTCCCTTCCCGGATTGTCCTGGAAGAGGATTCCGAATTCCTGGACGAAACCGTGGTCGTGGGTTACGGTATCCAGAAGAAGAGCAACGTCACCGGTGCTATCGCCCAGGTAAAGGCTGATGCTCTCGAGAACCGCTCCGACTCCGACGTGGGCTCCGCCCTCCAGGGCAAACTCGCCGGTGTGCAGGTGCTCACCACCTCCTCTGCTCCGGGTGCCGGTTCCAGCTTCCGTATCCGTGGTTATTCTTCCACCAACTCCTCTCCGGACCCGCTGATTCTGGTGGACGGCCTCAAGGTCCAGAGCATTGACTATCTGGATCCCGAATCCATCGAATCCATCGAGGTGCTGAAGGATGCCGCCTCCGCCGC
>DGHE01000171.1:1233-9303 GCA_002392525.1 Bacteroidales bacterium UBA3856
ATCTACGGCTCCCAGGCTGGTAACGGTGTTGTCCTGGTCACCACCAAGAGCGGTTCCAAGGACAATGTGCGCATTTTCTACAACAACATGTTCACCTGGATGTCTCCGATGGAGAACATCAAGATGATGAATGCCCAGCAGTTCAAGACTTACTGGCAGGAAGCCGCCGGTTATCCGGACGCTTCGTTCCAGAGCGCCGACACCAACTGGCAGAATGTGATGTTCGAGACCGGTTTCCGCCAGCGCCACACCATCGGTCTGTCCGGTGCCAATGACCGTTTCACCTATTATGTAGACGGTACCTATATGGGCACCGACGGTATGATTACCGGCGCTTACGATACCTTCCAGCGTATCACCGGCCAGGTGAATGTGAGCTACCAGATCAAGCCCTGGCTCAAGGTGGGTACCAACAACACCATCGAGCGTGCCAACATGCGCATGGTCTCCGAGAACAACATGACCGGTACCGGTTCCGCCGTGGGCGGCGCCTACTACTATGATCCTACCGTTCCCGTTTACTATGCCACGGACAACGATATCCCCGCCGCGACGGGCCTGCTGGCCGCCGAAGCCGCCGGCCAGCCTGTCCAGCGCGACGAACAGGGCCGCATGTACGGCCAGTCCCTGCTGATGCAGAGTAACCTGTTCAACCCGCTGCTGATGCGCGACCAGGTGGCCGCCGGCTGGATGTCCGGTTTCCAGTTCACCAGCCGTACCAACATCAACGGTACCGCCTACGCCGACATCACCCCTTCCTTCATCAAGGGTCTCACCTTCACTTCCCGCCTGGGTTACCGCCTTTCCAGCAACTACCGCCGCGGTTATTCCGAGAAGGGCTGGATCAATGCCCAGCAGGTCCAGGCCTCCGACATCATCCAGGGTACGGAAAACAACCAGCAGTACTGGCAGTGGGAAAACTTCGCCAACTACCTCAAGAGCTTCGGCAAGCACGACCTGGCCATCATGGCTGGTATGGAATTCTCCGAGACCCACATGGAGTCCATCAACGCCTATGCCGACGGCCTCACCAACAATGCGCCTAACTTCCGTTACCTGCAGTACTACGATCCCAACGCCACAACCCGCAGAATGGGCGGCAGCGAGTACTCCCGTTTCTCCGAATCCTTCTTCGGTCGTATTGCCTGGACCTTTGCCAACCGCTACAACGCCCAGGTAAACTTCCGCGCCGACGCCTACGGTATGTCCAAGCTCTCCAAGAAGAACCGCTGGGGCTTCTTCCCCTCCGTCTCCCTGGGCTGGACCGTGTCCAACGAGAACTTCTTCAAGAACATCTTCCGTCCCGAGGCCTTCTCCTATATGAAGATCCGTGCCTCCTATGGTGTCAACGGTAACATCAACTCCCTGACAGACTTCACCTGGACCAACGGTATGTCCCTGAGCGGCCTGTACAACTTCGGCGACGGTGTCATCACGCCTGCCAATCCTTCCTCCTTCCTGGCTAACGAAGACCTGAAGTGGGAAACCTCCAAGCAGGTGGACGTGGGTGTGGACTTCCGCTTCCTGAGAGACCGTCTCACCTTTACGGTTGACTGGTACAACAAGAACACCACCGATATGCTGGTGCCCGTTCCGGCTCCCGCCGTTTCCGGTGCCTCCAACGTGTATATCAACGGCGGTCTGGTGAACAACAGCGGTTGGGAATTCGACCTGGGCTGGAAAGACACCATCGGCGACTTCCGCTATGGCATCAACGCCAACCTCTCTACTGTGCACAGCATGGTGGTCGAGTCTCCGCTGGGCGCCGGCCGTACTTCCGGCGGTACCAACTTCTTCCTGCCTGTGACCTACATGGAGTCCGGTTATCCCATGTGGTACATCCGCGGCTTCAAGCACAAGGGCATCAACGCCGAGAGCGGCCTTCCGGAGTACTACACTCCCGCCGAGCTTGACGAGCTGGATCCGGGTCGCGACCACTCCGACGGCATGACCTACCTCGGTGACGGTATTCCCGATTTCACCTATGGTGTCACCCTCAACCTGGCCTGGAAGGGCTTCGACCTCACCGTGTTCGGCTCCGGCGTACAGGGTAACGAAATGTTCCTCTGCATTTCCCGTCCGGACCTCCCGATCGCCAACCTCCCGGCTTTCGTCTTCGAGAACCGCTGGACTCCGGCTACCGCCTCCACCGCCACCTGGCCGAAGGGCAACCAGGCCGACAACTCCCTGTTCGGCGGCCACTATCAGCAGTCTGACTTCTGGGTGTTCGACGCTTCCTACTTCAAGATCAAGCAGATCCAGCTCGGTTACACCCTGCCTCGCAGCCTGACCGACAAACTGCACATCAAGAGCCTCCGTATCTACGGCTCCGTGGAGAACGCCTTCACCTTCACCAAGTATCCCGGCAACGACCCTGAGTCCCGTAACATGAGCTACGGCACCGGTATCGCCCTGGACCGCGTGAACTATCCTTCTGCCCGCAACTTCATGTTCGGTGTAAACCTCTCCTTCTAATCTTATAAACTGAACGCTTTATGAAAAAGATTACATATATCCTCTCTGCGGCAGTTGCTTTCGCAGCTCTCTTCTCCTGTTCCCGTATGCTGGACAGCGAGGAGCAGCTGGGTGCCCTGGATACAGACAAGTACTACGCCGAGGCCTCCGACCCTCAGGCCCAGGCTCTCGCAGCCTCCATGTATACGTCGGCCTGGGATATATTCGGCACTGCCGATATGGACAACTACACCGACGACTGGGTCTCCACGGACCCTTACAAGCCTACGAACAACGACGGTTTTATGACCGGTCTGTATTCCGGCCTCTATCAGCTGGTTTACAAGGCCAACCTGATTATCGAGAAACTCCCCGACAACACTGCTGTGAAAAAGCAGGTGATCGGTGAGGCCTACTTTATGCGCGGCTGGGCCTATTTCAATCTGATCCGTGCCTATCAGACGCCGCCTTACGTAGACCACGTACTCAGCTCCGAAGAACTGTCTACAATATCCAACGGCACCACCAGCGAGCTTTGGGACCTGTGCACCAGCTCTTTCCAGAAAGCTTCCGAACTGCTTCCCGCCAAGGGCAGCAAGGGCAACCAGCGCAATATCGGCGCCCACGTGACCAAGGAAGCCGCCCTGGCTTTCATGGGCAAGGCTTACCTGTATGCCGGCAACAAGAGTGCTGCTGCCAGCGCCCTCAAGCAGGTGATCGACGGTGGCGCTTACTCTCTGCTTCCCGACTTCCGCGACCTGTACACCGTAAAGGCAGACTTCTGCGACGAGTACATCTGGGAATTCAATGCGGCCGACGATGATGTGAGCCAGCGCTCCAGCGAGGCCAAGATTGACTTCTACAGCAACTGGCGCGGTGAGGTCCTGATCATGCCCGGTGGCTGCCACCTGACCGGCTTCGTGCAGGGTTACGCGCAGACCATGCCTTCCAAGGCCCTCTATGACTGGATGCTTGCCCGCGAGGGTCATTCCCCTCGTCTGGATGGCTCGATCTGGACCGTGGAAGAGGCAGCCCAGAAGTTTGTAGACCTCTCCGCTCCCCAGTATGCCGGTACCCCCAACTACGAAGGTGACCAGCTCGCAGCTATGAAGGCTGCCCATCCTGGCATTACCGATTACCAGGCCGGCATGCGCCTCCTCTGGACCGCCGACATGTCCCAGCCTACTTCCAGCACCATGCAGGGTGTCCTTCCTGCCAAGATCTACATGTGGTGCTCCGACATGTATCCTGCCACCAGCACCCACGACATCTACTCCATGGCCAACTATCCCGCCATGCGCTATGCCGATGTCCTCCTGCTCTATGCCGAGGCTGCCAGTGACGTGAACGCCCTCAACCAGGTACGCCAGCGTGCCGGCCTGCCGGCACTCGGTGCTTATTCCGACGCCGAGCTCCGCGCCGAACGTCGCGCCGAGTTCTTCGACGAGAACGAGCGCTTCTGGGACTGCGTCCGCTGGGGCATCGCTGCCACTGAGTTCGCCAAGGTGGGAAGCATTACTTACAACACCGAGGTAAGTCCTACCACTTATGAAGTCAAGATCACCTCTACTCCTGTAGACAACTGGCTGGGTTGGGATGACAAGTACAAGGCCTTCCCGTATGCCACTTCTGAGCTTCGTCAGACTTCTATCAAGCAGAACCCGGGCTGGTAACAGTCTTCGTTCCTTATAATGAAAGGCCGGAGGGGCTAAGGTCCTCCGGCCTTTTTTCAAATCTGTTCAAGCCTTTTCACAAATGAACTCATTCAAAACCATTAAAAAACTTGCCATTTTTTTGGCAGCTATGCAATTGGGGCCGGAAGCTTTTTCCGAACCTTTCAACGAAGGCTGGACTTTTTGGCGTGATGGACAGCCGAAACAGACGGTAAGGATTCCGCATGATGCCATGGTCCATCAGGACAGGTCGGCAGATGTACCTGGCGGCAATTCGGTGGCTTACTATAACGGTGACATGTATTATTATGAAAAGACTTTCATTGTTCCTTCCGAGTGGCTTGACAAGCATGTCGAATTCAAGTTCCAGGGGGTGTATAAGGAAGCGAAAGTATATGTCAATGGAACACTCTGTGCCGATTATCCGAATGGATACCTTCCTTTCCGTGCGTGTGCCGACGGGCTGCTTCGCGAAGGGGAGAACACCATTCTCGTCACTGCCGACAACAGGGGACAGCGAAGTTCAAGGTGGTATTCCGGCGGCGGCATTTACAGGCCCGTTGAACTGATCGTCAAAGATAAGTCTTATATCTCAGACATAAAGGTAAGTACTCTTTCCGTCAAACCCGCAAGGGTTAACGTGGTTACCGATGCTTCTGACGGAGACGTGAACGTCGATATCCTCTTTGGCGGGAAGGTCGTCGCTTCCGGGAATGGACGTAATCTGGTGCTTGAAATCCCGTCTGCAAGACTCTGGGATGCCGAGAATCCCAATTTGTATTCCGTTAGAGCCACTCTTTCGGAAAAAGGCATGGTGAAAGATGTTGTGGAAGATCTTTTCGGTATAAGAAAGATTGAATGGAGTAATAAAGGGTTGTTTGTCAATGGAAAAAGTGTCCTTCTGAAAGGAGGCTGCATTCATTCTGACAATGGTATCTTAGGAGCTGCCGAGTATGATGAGAGCGCCGAGAGGAAAGTCCGGATTCTCAAACAGTATGGTTTCAATGCAATCAGGTCGGCGCATAACGGATGTTCAGAAGCCCTACTGAAGGCTTGTGACAAATTGGGAATGTATATCATGGATGAACCCTGGGATATGTGGTGGCATCAGAAAAACCCCAACGACTATGGCCAATTCTTCCTCGGCCATTATCGCGATGATATCCGTTCCATGGTTGGAAAAGACTTCAACCATCCCAGCGTAATCCTATATTCTGTCGGGAATGAAGTGAGTGAGCCGACTTCTGAAGGCGGGATTGACATGTTGCGCCAGATTGTCTCTTTGTTCCACGAACTGGACGGGACCCGGGCTGTGACCTCCGGTTTCAATACCACGATCCTGGCATCAGGATCGAGCAGTGCAAGAAAGTTGTTTGACGCACCTTCCGATACCATAAGAAAGGTGGCTGCAAAAAAGTCGAAGAAAAAGACCCGTAAACCCAGAGTGCTCCAATGGGAGGAACCTGAATTACCGGAGGGGGGGCTTGTGGGATGGAGAGACATGATGCGGGCAGGCTCTCTCTCTTCCGGAGAGTTCAACCAGCTGGTCCAGCAATACAAGAAAAGTGATGACTACCTTGTACTGTCGGCGGTATTGGATTCGATCATTGCGCCAGTTCTGAATGAACTGGATATCATCGGATTCAACTATGCGCAGGCTCGCTACCCGTATGAAGGAACCCGTCATCCCGAATGGGTGATCTTCGGAAGTGAGACTTATCCGCAGGACATTTGGGATAACTGGCAAATGGTGAAGGCTTTCCCTTATACTGTAGGGGATTTCATGTGGACAGCCATGGACTATCTGGGAGAATGCGGCCTGGGTTCGTGGACATACCCGGGTCAGGCCACCAACGGTTATCCGTACAAGCTTGCGGAAGCGGGCGCCCTGGATCTGATCGGAAATCCTACCGGCGAGGCTTTCCTGGCTAAAGTGGCGTGGGAGGATGCTCCGTCTACTCCTTATATCTGCGTCCGCCCTGTCCATCCTGAGCAACCCAAGATCGCACGCTGGAGAGGAACCAATTCAATCCCTAGCTGGACGTGGAAAGGTATGGAAGGGATGGATGCTACTGTAGAAGTGTACACTTCTGCTTCCAAGGTCAAACTCTTCCTCAATGGCAAGAAAGTCGGTACTGCGAAAACAACGGGTGGAGTCGCCACGTTCACTATCAAATATGAACCTGGAGAACTGACGGCAAAAGCATATGGATTCCTCTTCAAAAAAGGAGAAAGTTCTCTGAAAACCGCGGCCGGGAATCCGGATATACGCTTCGGAGTCCAGGATAATCATGTAACGCCGGGGCAGCTGGTCTATGTGGATGTGGACATTGTGGGAGAAAACGGCGTCATAGATTCGTCATATGGGCAGATGCTTGATGCAAAAGTCGAGGGAGGCGAGCTGGTGGCATTTGGAAGTGCAGTCCCGAGTACGGAGGCGAGATTCGATGCGGGGAGCTATCCTGCACATTACGGACAAGCGCTCGCCGCCATTGTCGTCGGAGAAGAAGATACTGTCTCTTTGACCGTTTCGTCAGAATCGTTGCGGATTCAAAAGACAATAGAGCTTCCAGTACGGAAATAGTCAGGCTATTTCGCCTTTGTGACTTCACTGGGGGGAATTCCGAAGCGTTTCTTGAAACTGCGGGAGAACCCGGGCTGGTAACAGTCTCCGTTCTGACAGTCACTTAATATCAAGGTCCCGTTGTTATAACGGGGCCTTTTTCTTAACTTTGTGGAAACCAAAACCCATCAATATGAAACGAATCATCAGCACCCTGTCCCTCCTGTTAGCGACAGGCGCCCTGGCCTTGGCCGGCACCACGGTCAAAGATTTCCGTGTCCAGCACAGTGACAGGCCCCTTTCCATCGAGGACAAGCACCCTGTCTTCAGCTGGCGGATGGACTCGGACGTTAGAGGCCAGAAACAGACGGCCTATCAGCTGTCCGTGGTACGCGAAGTTGACGGCAGCGAGCTCTGGAACACCGGCAAGGTAGAAAGTGACCGCTCCGTCGACATCCCTTACCAGGGAGTGGCCCTTCAAGCCGAAAAAGGCTATACCGTAAACCTCTCCGTCTGGGACAAGGACGGGAAGGAATACAAGGAGACCACCCGTTTCGAAACCGGCATCATGAACCCGCGCATCAGCGCCTGGAACGGAGCGGACTGGGTAGGCCTGAAGCAGACCAAGCTGGATGCCGCCTCCCAGGTCCTCTATGAGATTGAGACCGGCTTTACCCTCAGGAAAGGCGACGTGGCCTCGCTGGTCCTGGGTGCCGACGATTTCCGCCTGCATAACGGATTCCTGAACGATTTCGGAACCCAGAGCGCCGAAAACTACATCAAGGTGGACTTTGACTTCGGCAAGCAGGAAATCCGCATCTACCGGGTGGGGTACTACAGGGAAGACAAGGCCGGCGTCCCCCTCATCACCGTGAACAAGGCCAACTATCCGGAGAGCAACCTGGAAGAAGTCTTTGCCGCCAGGGCCAAAGGCGACAAACACGATGTGAACATCAGGGTGGAGGCCAGCAATATCAGCTTTATCCTGGACGGGAAGGACGTGATCAGCGCGCCTGTCCGTATGCGCAGGTTCCCCGGTGGCGGCGACTTCTCCGTGGGTATGATGGGCGGAAACCGCCGCATGGCTTCCAATTTCACCCTGAACAAACTGGGCAGCGGCGGAAACTATCCCTCGTTCCCGAACCTGAACTCCGTGGGCTTCGCGGCCGCTCCCGGCACGGAAGTGCTCTATTCCGAGTACAGGATTCTGAATGCCGGCCAGAGCGAGGTACGCGTGGTCTTCTGCCCGCATCACGGCCCCGGCTATTCCATCTTTGAGGGCAAGCCCGGCATCACTGTAAACGGAAAGGAAATCACCGTCTCCAACCCCGGCGGCAAGGAGATTATCTCCTATGCCGATCCCAGCTACGGCGCCGAGAC
>DGHE01000223.1:0-1512 GCA_002392525.1 Bacteroidales bacterium UBA3856
TACTTTGATGCCCAGGTGCGTTCCCGTTCCAAGCGCAAGCGTGTGGTCGCGTTCAAGAACGTGGCCGATATGGACGCCAACCTCAAGGAAGCTGTCGCATCCCGTTACCTGTTTAACAAAGACCGCAAGCTGCAGAACAACGCACGGCTCCATGCCGCCCGCTTTGGTACTTCCTATCCTTTCAAGGTGCTTTTGGACGACCCTAACCTGGTGTTCACCGAGGAAATGGTGGTGAAATACCACAATGTGCTCGTGTACCGCCAGGCCAACGGCATGTCCATGCCCAACTTTATCCACTGGTGCAACCGCACTCCCGTCAATGAGGAACTGCGTATTTTCGCCATCAACGAGATTCGTCTGTTCCACCGTCGCGAAGACTGCCCCGAGATGCTTTCCATGCTCCAGAATTCGCGTGAGGAGCGCTTCTCCTGCGCGCTGATCCGTGCGCTTGGAGACATGAAGTACATACCTGCCGAGAAAGAGTTTTGCCATCGTTACATGAGCGCTTCCTATGCGGAGCGCCAGCAGCTGGCGACAGCCCTCGGCCAAATCAACTCCGGTAATCCGGAGGTCCTGAAGTTCCTGGAAGACGACTTTCTCCAGACTACCGACGCCGTTACGCGTATGCTTCTTCTGAAGACCATCCGCGGATACGGGAACATCGGCCGTGAAGCCTACGAACGTCTCAAGCGGGAAACCCCCAAGGCGTTCGCCATCTTCTACGAACATATTGAGTGTGACCTGATAGACAGTTCCAGATATGCCTGAGTGGGTTTACGATGCGTTCAGCTATTTTGTGATGGCGTACTCCGCCTTTATACTGGGGAGCTACGTGTTTTTTGCTATCCTGTCTTTCCTGGAGCACAAGAAGCACTACACCTATCACGACGACGACTACACCATCGAAGAGCTCAAGAAGAGCCCTTACACTCCCGGTATATCCATCGTGGCACCTGCCTACAATGAGGAAAAGACCGTTATTACCAATGTGCAGTCGCTGCTGAGCCTGGACTACCCTGACTTTGAGGTGGTCATCGTGAACGACGGCTCCAAGGACCGTACGCTGGAGCTTCTCATCGAGAACTTCGAGCTGGTGAAGGTGCCTTACGCCTATATCGAGAAAATCAAGACCAAGCCCTTCAGGGGCCTGTACAAGACCAAGAGCGACAACCCCGCCTTCAAGCGGCTCACCGTGGTGGACAAGGTGAACGGCGGCACCAAGGCCGATGCCTCCAATGCCGGCGTAAACGTGGTATCCAACAAGTTCTTCGTGTGCACCGACGTAGACTGCGTGTTGGAGAAGAACGCCCTCTACCGCATGATCTGGCCCACCATGGCCAGCACCCGCCGCGTGATTGCGGTATCGGCCACCATGCGCATGAGCAACGGCTCGCTGGTGGAAGACGGCAAGATGGTAGACCCCCGTCCACCGCACGACCTCATTCCGCTGTTCCAGGACCTGGAGTACACCCGTTCCTTCCTCATCGGCAAAACGGCCCTCAGCCGCATCAA
>DGHE01000223.1:1575-2297 GCA_002392525.1 Bacteroidales bacterium UBA3856
GCCATGCAGAACGTGTCGGGCGGCTTTGGTATGTTTGACCGCGAGGTGGTGATCAAGGCCGGCGGCTACGACGGAGACTCCTTTGCCGAGGACATGGACATGGTGGCCCGCATGATCCGCTACATGTGCGACTCCGGCGAGGACTACCGCGTGGTCCAGATTCCCGAGACCTGCTGCTGGACGGAAGGACCGCCCAACTTCAAGGTGCTCAACCGTCAGCGTACGCGCTGGGGCCGCGGCCTGTTCCAGTTCTTCACGGTGCACCGCGACATGCTCTTCAACCGCAACTACCGGCAGTACGGCATGTTCACCCTGCCGTATATTCTCATATTTGAACTGCTGGCGCCCGTCATCGAATTCCTGGGCTATCTCATGATAATCTCGCTGCTGGTGCAGTGGGCCATCAACTGGAATACGGTATGGATTGCATTCCTGGGCCTCTACGTTTTTGCGCAGCTCCTGACCGTCACCATCATCTCCTACGATGTGTGGGTGGGAACTTCGTTCAAACGCAGGACAGACTACCTGTGGTTTGTGCTGGCGTCGCTGCTGGAACCGCTCTTTTATCATCCCATCAACGTGTGTTTTTCCCTTCGCGGCTATGTGAAGCAGATTCTGGGTACGCAGATGGTCTGGGGTAACATGACCCGTAAGGGTGTCCAGAGCGCGAAGAAACCCGCCGCTCCCGCATCCGTCGCGCAGGCGAAGTCGGCCGAGGCCGC
>DGHE01000223.1:2403-5796 GCA_002392525.1 Bacteroidales bacterium UBA3856
TAAGTGTGGACTTGTCATATTGACCATTATGGTATCGGCTTCCGTCTTTGCCGCTCCGCCGCCCCAGAAGGGATACGGCAAGCGTCGTGAAGACTCCAAGGGGCTGCTGTTCAAGCGCCGCCAGCCTGCTGTCTATTACGTAGATCAGGTGACCAACCTGTTTTCGCAGCACCGTTGGGCCCGGGGCAAGGAGCTCCTGGACGAGAGCCTGGAAATGTATCCGGAAGAGGCTGCGCTGCAGTATCTGGCCGGACGCTACTGGTGGAACGGCAAGAACTATGACCGCGCCCGCTACCACCTTGTGAAGGCGTGCCAGATCAACTATCACTACGTAGATGCCAAGACGCTCCTGGTGAACATCGAGGAAATCACCGGCAACTACTCGTCGGCCATCTGCTATGTGAATGAGCTATTGGAGGTGAATCCCTACTGGAAGGGACTGTGGCTCAGGAAAGTAGACCTTTACAAGAAGATGGGAAACTTCGAGGAAGCCAACGCGCTCCTGCAGCGTCTGTCACAGATTTATCCCACCGACGCCTCCCTTACCGGAGACTACTTCGAGGTGCTGGAATCTACTTATCAGCAGGCCCGCCTGGCCGGTGACATGAACGCCGCCGAGGACGCGCTCAAGGAAATCGTGCGCATCACCCCTTCGGATGCTGACTACCAGATTGCCTACGCCAACATCCTGGTGCAGCAGGGACGCATCGGAGACGCCCTGGACAACCTGGCCTACGCCATCAACGCCTCGCCGGGCAACGTGCTCCTCATCCGCAAGGCCACCGACCTCATGCTGGCCGATGGAAAATCGGCCGAAGCCCTGGCCCTTGCCCGTATCCAGTGGGAAGAGCACAAGACCCGCGAACTCAAGGAAGTGTACGATCACGTTCTCTCCGAGAGCGCCAAGCAGCAGGATGAGAACGACCCTTACTCCATGTACACGCGCGTGTACAAGACCGAGCACAGCTATTCGGCCCTGCAGTACCTGCTTTCGCATGCCACCATGAAGGGCTACTACGACGACGCCCTCTTCTATATCAAGGAGGCCCGCACCATGCGCGGAGACCGTGCCAAGTGGTATATGATGGAGTATGAGGTGTATGAGCGCATGGGCCGGCACGACAGTTCGGCCAAGGTGTTGGAGAAGGGCATTGCGAAGTTCCCCGACGACTACGACCTCAACCTGGCCTCCTGCCGCATCAAGCTCATGGAGGGAGGAGACCTTATGTCGGAAGGCGCCTACAGCCAGGCCATTCCGGTGCTGGAGTTCGTGCGCAGGAAAAGCGTAGACCCGGAGCTGAAGAGCGTGGCGGTGCGCCGCCTTGCCACCTGCTACCGGGAGACGAACCAGATGGACCTTGCCATCCTGATGCTGCGTGAGCGCCTGCGGACAGACCCCGAGTACCAGGTGACGGTGGACTATGCCTCGCTGCTGGTGAAGCAGGGAAAGCCCGAAGCGGCCCTCCAGGCCATCCAGGCTTCCTATGACAGTGCAACTGACACCCTTTCCATGCGGGCGCTCGGAAACGCCTACAAGGAGACCGCCTATCCCTACCTGAAGGAAAAGCTCGCCAGCGGTTCCGTGAACGGACTGCAGCCGGTGACCGATATGATCCTGTCCATCGACTCCCGCGACTACTGGGGCCTGCGCTATTCGCTGCGCACGGCCGACGACCCGCTTCCGTACGCGCTCCGGGGCATGCGGGTCTATCCCGACGACCTCACGTTCCCCATCAAGGCAGCCAACGAGCTGGCGGAGCGGGGGCACAACGAGCGTGCCCTCAATCTCCTCCGCGACTACCTGGAGGACTTCCCGGCCGATGACGACCTCCAGCGCACCTATGCCGGCATTTCCGACAAGGTGGGCAGCCAGCTGTTCAAGGACAAGAACTACACCCGCGCCGAGGCCGTGCTGGACTCGGCCCTCGCGGTGCGTCCGCTGGACCCGTCCATCCGCTATACCCGCGGCCTGCTCTACGAGCGGCAGCATGAGTGGGACCTCGCCTACGATTACCAGAAAGAGTACAAGCCTTCGGTGCTGGAAGAAGGGGAGTTCAAGGCCCGCATGAACAACATCCGTTCGCGCACGCTTCACAATACCATCGATGTGGGGGCCGATGTATTCCGCTTCACCGACAAGCAGCACCTGATGGGCATGGCCAGCCTGGGTTATACCCGTTCCTGGGCAGGCAATGAGCTGGAACTGCGCGTGAACTATACGGGACGTGACGCAGACTACGACACCGACGAAAAGATGTACAATTCCGTGGGTGGCCAGGGGCTTCAGTTCCTGGCCGGCTGGACGCATGACTTTGGCCCGGTGGTAACCCTCAAGGGCACTACGGCCTATTCCACGGCCTTCTTCCCGCGCTGGACGGCCGATGCCGACTTTACCTGGCACCTGCCCCGGGACTGGGATCTGGAGACTATGTTCGCATACCGCTTCATGCGGGACGGCTCCTCCATGTACTCGGGGGCGCTGGGCCTGTTCCATGGCTGGGAGCGGATGTATGCGGGGGCCAAGGTTACGGCCGGTGCCCTGCACGACCTATTCTTCTACAATGCGCAGGCGCGCTTCCGCTTCTATCCCGTGGATGGAGGCCGCTCCTACGTGGAGGTGCAGGGAGGAGCCGGAACGGCCCCCGAGCTCACGTTCCTCAACTACTACTACAACTCCTCCATCTACAACAACCTCAACTCCTATGTCGCCGCCACAGGTTCGTGGGCGGTGACCTACAACCTGGCGCTCCAGCTTTCCGCCACCTGGAATACCATCTACGACCAGCGCACTACCGTCACTTACCGTAATATGTTCGTTGCCCATGTCTCTGTCGCGATTTCTTTCTAGCATAGCAGCCGGTATTCTCCTTACCTTCTCCTGCGGGTCCATCACGGGGGGAGAAATGGCCGTGCAGACGTATTATATCCATCCCGAGGTGCCCGGACGCACGCTGGACACCAAGATGTCGGACTACCTCAAAAAACACCTCCAGAACCGCACGGAGGCAACCATCCTTGACAAGGCGGGCACGGAGGTGACGGTGCACATCGGCCCCGATGTTGGAGGGGACTATGCCTTCGAGCACACGCCGTCGGGGTATTACCTGGCCGCGAAGGACGAGCGCACCTTTACCTGGCTGGCCTACCAGTTCATCAAGATGGCGGGCCGGCAGGACAAGGGCATCATCACCGACGACCTTCCGCCGCTGCTCCTGAGCGGCCGTGATACGCTGGTAACGTTCCCCTTCGAGTACCGGGACCTCTACATGCCCACCAACCAGAACCCGGACATGACCTATCTCCTGGCCCTTCACAACCTGGAAATGGACTGGGGCATCTGGGGACACAATCTCTCGCGCGTGCTGGGTAGTAACGGAGACCTTTCCTTCGGCT
>DGHE01000092.1 GCA_002392525.1 Bacteroidales bacterium UBA3856
AAGAAGCAGGAAGGATGGAAATTCCTTGGCGTTGCAGTTAGCGCAGTTACCGTCTGCGGCGTCATGCTGGTCCTTAACAAGACCTACGGCTTCACCGGCGAAAACGCCCTTGTAGCGCCTCAGGCCAATGCCATGGCGGCCGTCATCCAGCCCATGTTCAGCGGCGGCGGAGCACCCTGGCTGCTCTACGGAATCGGCGCAGTGATCGCCATCGTCCTCAACTTCTGCGGCGTTCCGGCACTGCCGTTCGCGCTTGGCATGTTCATCCCCATCGACCTCAACCTCCCGCTGGTTATCGGCGGCGCCGTGTCCTGGTACGTGGGTTCCCGCAGCAAGGACGCTGCCGTTAACGCCAAGAGGCAGGAGAAGGGCACGCTCATCGCTTCCGGCTTCATCGCCGGCGGCGCGCTCATGGGCGTTGTGAGCGCCATCCTGCGCTTCGCAAACGTAGACCTCTTCCTCACCGAGTGGAACGCCCACTTCGGAGAGGCCGTGGCCATCGTCCCGTTCATCGCCCTTATTGCCTATACTATTTACGCTTCGCTACGGACGGAAAAACGGCCCTAAATCCGTCCATAGCCCCAAAAATAACCGCGCGGACGGAAAAACGGCCGAAAATCCGTCCGCAAGCACGAAATACCATGGAAAAGATATTAGACAGATTCCTCCGTTACATCTCCGTTGACACGCAGTCAAACGAGGAAAGTGAAAGCCAGCCTTCAACCGCAAAGCAGCTGGACCTCCTGAAAATGCTTTGCGAAGAACTGAACAAAATGGGCGTGGAGGCCACCCTGGACGAGTTCGGATACGTCATGGGAAGCATTCCCGGAAACGTGGACGCTCCCGCCATCGGCTTTATCGCCCATGTTGACACCGCCCCTGACGCCAGCGGCAAGGACGTAAAGCCGCAGATCATCGACAAGTATGACGGCGGCGCAATAGACCTCAAGGGCGTTCCCGGCCTGCAGCTAAGGCCGGAAGAATTCCTCGAAATGCTTCATTACGTGGGAGAAACCCTCATCACCACGGACGGCACCACCCTTCTCGGGGCCGACGACAAAGCCGGCGTCGCAGAAATCATGACCGCCGTCCAGTACATCGTGGAGCACCCTGAGTTCAAGCACGGGCCGGTCAAAATCGGCTTCACCCCCGACGAAGAAATCGGCCGCGGCGTGGTTAAATTCGACGTAAAGCGCTTCGGGGCCGATTATGCCTACACCATGGACGGCGGCGAGATTGGCGAACTGGAGTTCGAGAACTTCAACGCCGCCAGCGCAAAAATCCACGTCCAGGGCAGAAACGTGCACCCCGGCAGCGCCAAGGGCAAGATGAAAAACGCAATCCTCATCGGCCAGGAATTCAACTCCCTCCTGCCCATAGAGCAGCGCCCCGAATACACCGAAGGCTACGAAGGTTTCTTCCACCTCATCTCCTTCAAGGGAGCCGTCGAGGAGGCCGATTTCGCCTACATCATCCGCGACCATGACCGCCGGAAATTCGAAGCCAAGAAGGTCCTGATCCAGCAAGTTGCCGATTTTATCAACGCCAAGTACGGCGCCGGCACAGTGGAACTCACCGTCAAGGACCAGTACTACAACATGCGTGAGCAGGTGGAACCCCACTACCACATCATCGAAAAAGCCGTAAAGGCTATGGAAATGGCAGGGCTCAAGGCAAAGATCCAGCCCATCCGCGGCGGCACCGACGGCGCCAACCTCTCCTTCAAGGGCCTCCCCTGCCCCAACATCTTCGCAGGCGGCCTGAACTTCCACGGAAAGATGGAATTCGTCCCCCTCAGGAGCATGGAAAAGGCCTCCGAGGTTATCCTCAATATAATTACGCTGTTCGCAGAGTAAGGGCCGATATCATCTCCAGCCACACGGCATCCGTGCCGTCGAAGGTAGCATATTCGTCGCTGTCTATGTCAAGGACGGCGACGATTTGCTTATCCCCGTCAAACACCGGCACCACAATCTCCGACTTGGACTGCGAGGAGCAGGCGATATGCCCGGGAAACTCCTCAACATCAGGCACAACGACAGTGCGGGCTTCCTTCCACGCCGTGCCGCAGACGCCCTTTCCAAAGCCGATGCGGAAGCATGCCTCCGGCCCCTGGAAAGGCCCCAGCACCAGCTGCTCTCCTTTGACGCGGTAGAACCCCGTCCAGAAGAAATGCATCCTCCCGGCAATAAGGGCCGATATGTTGGCCATGCGGGCAACAACGTCCGTCTCATCTCCAAGGAAGAGCTTCACGTCCTGCCACAGCCTCAGGTACCTGAAGGTCTTGAGCGGAAGATGACAGTAGCCCTCAGGGTTCTTGTCCAGATAGTCCTGATGGTACTCCTCTGCAGGATAGAAGCACTTCAGGGGCTCCAGCTCCGTGACTATTTCCGTGCCAAGCTTAGCCTCTGTCTCCTTGAAAACCTGTTCGATGACGGGACGGTCTTCGGGGTTGTCATAGAATACGCCGCTGCGGTAGCGGGTGCCCTCGTCATGGCCCTGACGGTTCAGCGTGAGCGGGTTTGTCACGGTGAAAAACAGCTTCAGGAGAGTGTAGAGGCTCACCCTTTCCGGATTGTAGCGCACGCGGACGGTCTCGGCATGGCCGGTAGTATCCGTGTAAACTTCTTTGTATGAGGGATTTTCGGTATTTCCGTTCGCATATCCGGGAGTTGCTTCCTTCACTCCGTCCACGCCTTTGAAGAAATGCTCCACACCCCAGAAGCATCCGCCTGCAAAGTATATTGTTTTATCGGCCATAATTACTAAATTTGCACAGAAATT
>DGHE01000190.1:0-2031 GCA_002392525.1 Bacteroidales bacterium UBA3856
GTGAAGGCCGTGAACGAACTCCGCGACGAATTCTCCCGTGCCAACTTCGGCAAGAAGTTTTCCCGACTCACCGAAGAACAGCAGGATATTGTGAAAAAGGCCGTACCTCAGAACATCTCCGAGGCAGAGCCTAAGGATACCGGTAAAAAATAATAGGAGGTAAAGATTATGTCAAAATTTGGAGGTTCCAGTAACAAGAAGGAAGTCCCGCAGGCATCGTCCAACTCCCTTTCCGATATCGTGTTCATGCTCCTGTTCTTCTTCATGGTTACCACGCAGATGCGTGAAACCGAGAACAAGGTGAAAGTGGTCATGCCCCAGGCATCCGAAGTCGCCAAGCTCGAGAGAAAAGACCTGAGCGCAAATATCAACATCGGCTCCCCTACCCTGCAGTATCAGGCCATGTACGGTACCGATGCACGTATCCAGCTCAACGACTCTTTCAAGACTGTAGCCGACATCCGTGACTTCATCGCCGCCGAGCGCGACGCCATGTCCGAGGCAGAACGGTCCCTGATGACCGTCAACCTCCGCGTGGACCAGGATGTCCGTATGGGTATTGTATCCGACGTAAAGCAGGAGCTGCGCCGCTGCTCCGCTCTCAAAATCATGTACGCCGCACGCAAACCCGCGAAGGACTAAGCTTTAATCTTATACGAAAAACGGCCTCTCGTTAACGCGAGAGGCCGTTTTTTTGTTTTCTTATATGTTCAAAATGCCCACAAAATGCTAATTTTCAAATAGTTAGCATATAAGATTTTAATCCTGATTTTGCTTCCTTAGTAGCTTCACAACGCCTATTTTTGCGCGCCCAACCACAAAACCCTATTAAAAAGAACTAAAATGCCAAAAATCAACAAAAACCAGATTCGTGAAGCACAACAGCTAGTCAAAGCATCTTTCCATATCCTGGGCAAATATATCCAGGACAGAATCAACGCCCAGGAAAGGCGCTATCACAACGAGGAGGAGATGCTCGAAACCATACGCCAGATAGACGATGACTATCTGGGTACGCTCGAGAAAGACGGAAAGTTACAGAAGGAGATGAACCAGGAACACCGGAACATCCTTGTAGACCTCAAAGCAGATTATCCCCGCTTTACAAAAAAAAGGATACTTGTATTCAGCCTCACCGCGGCAGGAATCCCCAACGAACTCATCCGACAGCGGGCACATCTTCCTTACAAAGGGTCAGTTTACACCATGAGATGTCTGATGAAACAGCAAATCAAGGCTAAAAACTGCCCGCGCAGGAACGAATATCTTACCTTGCTAGACCGCTAAACTTTGCCGAATTGGCTAAGATTTGCTATATTTGCAGGATAAGAAGTAATTGACTTTTATGGAAAATCTGAAAAGAACCAAAATCAAGGCTCTGCTTGCCTCGGAGCCGGGCGCAGAAGTGCTGGCAAAGGGTTGGGTCCGCACCAAGAGAGGCAATAAACAAGTTAAATTCATCGCCCTCAATGACGGTTCTACCATCAACAATATACAAATCGTAGCCAATACCGAGCTTTTCGACGAAGAGCTCATCAAACGCATTACCACAGGAGCCTCGCTGGCCGTAAAAGGCCAGCTTGTGGCTTCCGTGGGCAGCGGCCAGGCCGTAGAAATCCAGGCCAAGGAAATCAAAGTCCTGGGAGACTGCGACCCCATGCGTTTCCCGCTCCAGAAGAAAGATACCACTCTGGAGTATCTCCGCAGCGTAGCCCACATGCGCCTTAGAACCAATACCTTCGGCGCTGTGCTCCGCATCCGTAACGCCATGGCCTACGCCATCCACACCTTCTTCAACCAGAAGGGCTTCGTGTACCTGCATACTCCCCTCATCACCGAATCCGACGCAGAGGGCGCAGGAGACATGTTCCAGGTAACCACCATGGACCTCAAGAACATCCCGCTGGACAAGAAAGGCAACGTAGATTTCAGCAAGGACTTCTTCGGCAAGAAGACTTCCCTCACCGTATCCGGTCAGCTGGAAGGTGAGTTGGGCGCCACCGCCGTCGGCGAAATCTACACCTTCGGCCC
>DGHE01000190.1:2071-2497 GCA_002392525.1 Bacteroidales bacterium UBA3856
TACACCTTCGGCCCCACCTTCCGCGCAGAGAATTCCAACACGCCCCGTCACCTGGCCGAGTTCTGGATGATTGAGCCCGAAATGGCCTTCTACGACCTTCAGGACAACATGGAACTGGCCGAGGAATTTGTGAAATATCTGGTCCAGTATGCCCTGGACAACTGCATGGACGACCTCAAGTTCCTCAATGACAAATATGACGACGGCCTTATCGAACGCATGAAGAGCGTACTGGGCATCGCATTCCAGCGAGTCACCTACACCGAGGCCGTAGACATCCTGGAAAAAGCCGTCGCAAACGGTGTCCAGTTCGAGTATCCGGTACACTGGGGAACGGACTTCCAGAGCGAACACGAGCGTTACCTCGTAGAGAAACACTTCCAGAAGCCCGTCATCCTCATCGACTTCCCCAAGGACATCAAGGCC
>DGHE01000190.1:2561-3202 GCA_002392525.1 Bacteroidales bacterium UBA3856
ACATGAAGCAGAACGAGGACGGCCGCACCGTCCGCGGCATGGACGTGCTGTTCCCGAAGATTGGCGAAATCATCGGCGGCTCCGAGCGTGAAGCATCCCTCGAAAAACTGGAAGCCCGTATCGACGAGCTGGGCATGTCCCGCAAGAACCTTGAGTGGTATATCGATACCCGCCGTTACGGAAGCGTTCCGCACAGCGGCTTCGGCCTGGGCTTCGAGCGCCTGCTTTTGTTTGTCACCGGCATGACCAATATCCGTGACGTCATTCCGTTCCCGAGAACCCCGAAAAACGCAGAATTCTAATGTTAGTCATCGGTATCGCCGGCGGTTCAGGCTCCGGCAA
This sequence comes from Bacteroidales bacterium UBA3856, assembly GCA_002392525.1. The sequence continues at coordinate 2,904 of DGHE01000190.1, forward strand.
AACGACAGTGGTAAGAGCCATCACCGAGCAGCTGCAGGGCCGCGTGGTGGTAATCCCTCAGGACTCCTACTACAAAGATTCCAGCCACGTCCCCGCGGAGGAGAGAAAGAACATCAACTTCGACCACCCCGACGCCATTGACTGGAAGCTGATGTGCCAGCAAATCCGCGAGCTCAAGAGCGGCAAAACCATCGAACAGCCGGTTTACTCCTACCTCACCTGTTCCCGATCCACCACCGAGACCATCACCGTAGAACCGGCCGATGTCATCATCGTGGAAGGCATCCTCATCTTCACCT
>DGHE01000190.1:3239-7473 GCA_002392525.1 Bacteroidales bacterium UBA3856
CTCATCTTCACCTGCAAGGAGCTGAGGGACCAGATGAACATCAAGGTATTTGTGGACGCCGATGACGACGACCGCGTGCTGCGCATCATCGTCCGCGATATCGCCGAGCGCGGCCGTACCATCGAGACCGCCATCGAGCACTACTGCGAGACCGTGAAACCCATGCACCTTCAGTTCATCGAGCCGTCCAAGCGCTACGCCGATGTCATCGTGCCCCAGGGCGGTCACAATAAAGTAGCTATTGACATCATTACCAACACCGTAGAGAAAGCCCTGCAGAAGAAAAAACGCCGCAAATGAAATTAACCCCGGACCAGCAGGCAGGATTATATATCACCGTGAGCATCCATCTCGCGGTGATTATCGTTTTGCTCGCTGTCCGGATTGGCTTCGAAGTGCAGCGGGAAAACGGCTTTGTGATGGACTTCACCGCGCAGGAAGAAGTGGAGCGTCTCCAGCAGCGCATCCGCATGCAGGAAAGGGTGGAAGCCCAGCTGGAGCAGATGCTCTCGGACCAGGGCGTCCCCGTCCGCAATGTCACCGTGGACCAGAGCACCCTCAAGGACGACCGCGGCACCAACGCCGAGGAGCTGTACAAGGAGGCCGAGCGTCTGGCAAAGGAATTGCAGGAAGGGCAGCACAAGGCCGATGACACCCCGGACAGCTTTGCCGCAGTCCAGGAAGAGAAGAAGGAGAAAAAGAAGGAAGAGGCCAAGCCCTACAGCGGCCCTTCGGTGCTCTCCTGGAGCCTGGACGGCCGCCGGGCTTCCCGCCTTCCCATCCCCGCCTACCGCTGCTACGGCGCCGGTGAAATCACCGTCATCATCACCGTGAACAACCGGGGAGACGTCGTTAACGCCAAGGTAGACGACAGCACATCTTCGCAAGACGGGTGCCTTCGCACCTTTGCCATAAGAGCCGCCCGCCTGTCCAAGTTCTCGGCCTCGCCGGAAGCCCCCGCCCGTCAGATGGGGACCATAACCTACGCATTTATCGCACAATGAGAAAGATAAGCTGTATCCTCCTGTCCCTAGTCCTGAGCCTGCCCCTGTGGGCCCAGGGACAGGTTTCTACCCGCAAGCACAAACTCGCAGACTTCACCGACAAAGTAACGCAGGTGGTTCTCACCGGCAACGAAATGCTCACCAGCGCCCTTCGCGAGGAGGTCGTGGCCGGCTGGACGGCATCGGCCTTTGAATTCTCGACGCTGGACCGCTTCGAAAAGATCAAGTCGGAGGAAAAGTATTATTTCCTTATGGTGGCCGAGTCTGGCGGCATCAGCTTCCTCACGCTCCTGAAAGGAGCTCCTGAAGCAAAAGAGAAAGGCATCAGCGCCATGCATGAAGTGATTTCCCTGCCCCTTGTTGCCGCCATGGGTGGCAGCGGGCGCGAGCTCACCTACCTGGGCGGCCTCATCAAGACCGTGCAGGAATACACCCTGGAAGCCATGGAAAGCGAAAAAGTCGCCTATGGCATGGAAGCCTGGGTGAACAAGAACTACGACAAATGGGGCCATACCAAGCAAATCCGCATCGCCAGCGAGGACCTCTCCGAGAACGTGACGGAGAAAGAGCTCAAGAAATACCTGGACGAGGATTTCCAGGTGGTGGACACCGCCGATGCCGACCAGGCATACCTGGACGCCCAGTATAACACGCTGGTAAGCTACGTGGTCGCGCCCCTCGTCCCGGAAAAGGGAGACGTCTGCTACAAGATGCTTTTCGAGGCCGATACCCACACCCTCTACTACATTTCCAGGCACAGGATCGACGCCCGCAGGGGTGCCGGCTTCCTGCCGGAAGACCTCAAGCGCCTGGCCCGGAAGAGATGACGACAGGAACCACCCCTCAGGGACTGAGATACGCCGTGCGCCGCAGTGGCCGCGCGGTGGCTTTCTGCGCGCTCACCATCGGCTGTGGAACGCGCGACGAGAAAGGCTATCCGGCCGGCATCGCGCACTTTGTGGAGCACACGATGTTCCGCGGAACACGCCGCAAGAGTGCGAATGTCATCAACGGCTACCTGGACAAGCTGGGCGGTGAACTCAACGCCTACACCACCAAGGAAGAGATTGTGCTGCACGCCACCGTCCTCAAGGAGGACTGGAAGAAAGCGGCGGGCCTGCTGTTCGAACTGGCCACCGAAGCCACCTTCCCCGAGGACGAGATCGAAACCGAGCGCGGTGTGGTGCTGGACGAGATCATCTCCTACAAGGACAACCCCGCCGAGGACGTCTACGACCGCTTCGAGACGCTCCTCTTCGAGGGCTCCCCGCTGGAGACGCCCATCCTGGGGACATCGGCCAGCGTCAAAAAGATCAAGGCCGATATGCTCCGCCGCTTCGTGAAGGAGAACTTTGTCCCGGAGAAGATGGTCTTTTCCGTGGTGGCCGATATCGATGAACGCACCCTGGAGAAGCAGGTGCTTAAACTGATAGACCATGTCTTTTCGCAAAGTAATCGATAAGCACCACCATGAGGTGAATGCCATCATGGGCTGCAAGGCGCCGTCGCTGTACGAGATGCCGGAGCGGCTGGTGTGCGCCATGCTGTCCAACATCCTGGGAGGACCGGCATCCAACTCATTACTAAACAAAGAGCTCAGAGAAAAACGAGGCTGGGTATACGGCATCGAGTGTTCCTATACGCAGTATGCCGATACGGGCATTCTGGCCATCAGTTTTGGCTGCGACCGTTCCAATCTGGAAGACTGTGAGAAAGCCATTGACAAAATTCTGACGCGGGTGCGGGAGGTGCCGTTTACCGATGCGCAGGTCAAAGCCTACCGAAAGCAGCTCCTGGGGCAGCTGGCCATTTCCTCCGACGCCGGCGAGGCGCAGTGCCTTTCCATGGGTAAGAGCATGCTTTCCTGGGGACGTATCATGACCCCGGAAGAAACCAAGGCCGCCATTGAGGCCATTTCCCCCGCTCAGCTGCAGGAGATGGCCCAGAAGCTCTTTGCGCCGGGGAATCTCTCCAGTTTGATCTATCTTTAGGCTGCGGTGGGAGACGTATAACGCGTTTTTGCCGGAAAAGTGCGTTATTCGTCCGTAGCATTAGTTCGCAACCTCGCAGAGGAACTTGATGCGGACCAGGCGGATTTCTGATTCCTCGTAGTCTCCACCTAGGGCGGCAAGGGCTTCGGACAGGGAGTCGGAGGTGGCTTCTTCCTTGAACCAGTCGTAGATTTCCTCCACCACCTCGGGATCCAGTTCTTTCTCAATATAATAATTGATGTTGACGCGGGTACCGGTAGATATGATACCCTCGATTTCCGTGAGAAGTTCGTTCATGTCCAGCCCCTTGGCGGCAGCAATGTCCCCAAGGTCCAGTTTGCGGTCTATGGACTGGATGATATACACTTTGTTACCCGACTTGGGAGCCACGGACTTGACCACAAAGTCGTCGGGCCTTTCAATCTCATTCTCCTCCACATAGCGGGCAATGAGGTCCACGAAAGGCTGGCCAAACTTACGGGCCTTGCCTTCTCCTACGCCCTGGCACTTTTCCTGGAGTTCCTTGAGCGTAAGCGGATACACAATGGTCATGTCTTCCAGCGCCGGGTCTCCAAAGACAATCCAGGGTTGCAGGTGCATTTTGCGGGCAACGTCCTTTCTGAGATCCTTGAGCATGGACAGGAGCACAGGGTCTCCCCCGCCGCCACCGGAAGCCGCAGGTACATCGTCCTCTTCGTCGTCCTCACCCTCTGAGAACGTGCGGTCCTCCACCAGCATGACCTGATGCGGGTGCTCCATAAACTGAAGGCCTTGCTCGGTAACCGAGATAAGTCCGTAATTCTCAATATCCTTCTCCAGATAATGCATGAGAATACCCTGGTGGAAGACGGCGCACCAGAAACGGATGTCATGATCCTTGCCAGCCCCGAAAAGAGGCAGTTCGTCGTGCTTGTAGGACTTGACCATGGCATTGGTAACGCCCGAAAGGATGGCGGCCAGGTGCTCCAGCTTGAAGTGTTCCGGCAGCGACTGGATGAGCTCGATGACAAGGGCCATGTCCTCCCTTCCGTCATAGCGCTTCTTGGGATGCAGGCAGTTGTCGCAGGCACCGCAATTGTCCTGCAGGTAATCCTCACCAAAGTAGTTGAGCAGCATCTTGCGCCGGCACTGGCTGGATTCTGCATACGCCACAGTCTCCTGCAGGAGCTGCTTGCCGATTTCCTGCTCGGCCACCGGCTTCCCCTGCATGAACTTCTCCAGCTTCTGGATATCCTTGTA
>DGHE01000020.1 GCA_002392525.1 Bacteroidales bacterium UBA3856
GCCGTCGCAGGTGGTAAGCTCCCAGAAGCATTTCAGGACCAGTTCTTCCATTTCCTTGTAGGACGGTGTGCGCCAGCCCCCACCCCAAGGCACCTCGAACCCGAAGGGGACGTAATCGCCGTATGCCTGGGGGGCATCAGCCCCAACATTCCGGTCGGCCCAAAATACACTGAGGCCAATATCTACCGCTCGCGTATCTTCGATGCGGAGCGTCGGAGCGGGAACCCCTGATGGCGGGTCGGCAGCCGGGATATCGACCTTCTTGCCGTCTTCTCCCACCCAGAAAACGCCGGAGTCTCTCTGGACGAGGAGTAACAGTTTGTCGCCGTAGTACCCCAGATTCAAAATCCGGCCATCGGGGCCCACAAAGATACGGGGTTCTACCACATAGCAGAAACTGCCCAGCATGGGGTCCGTATCCGGCCCTTTCACCTCCTGAAGGGCCAATACCCCGGAGATGGCGTCATCGACACGGATTTCCAGATAATTGGCGCCGGCATGGGGCAACCATCGCAGCCCGCGGGCCTCCACGGGGACCATGGCCAGGGAAAAATGGCACTGCCCCGCTACGTCAGTTTCAGAATAGGCGATACCCAGGCCGCCCGCTTCCGAGCGGAAGATCTGGTATCCGTTTCCGCGCGCCAGAGTGCTCAGGTCCATTTTATAGGCCCGGAGCAGTTCTGACCAGGTATCGGCGGCACAAACCAGTTGTGCGCCAAGCACCATCAGAACAATCAGAAAGCACTTTTTCATAGCCTGGTTACATTTAGAATCCGGTAGCGGATGCTGTTGGCGGTATAGACGCCAAGGCTGTTGTTGTAAATGCTTGGCTCATTGATTCTTGCCGGGGGCATATGGACAATCTTGTGCTCCTGCCGGATGGCACCGTCCTTGCCATATTTGACCTCATATTCCACCCGGATGGAGATTTCCTTGCCGGAAGGGTTTGTGAAGCGGAACTCGTTGAACCAGCCCTCCTCCCCCGGAATGGCCCCGAAAGCAAAATACTTGCTCTCCTGCACCGTTCCTTCCAGGGTCCCGTCCGGGAGTTTGTTCCAGACCGTATCCCTCTCAACAGGATAGTCCAGCGTGATGTGCTGCGGGATATTGTTGGGGATCACCATTCTGGGAATGACTGTGCCGGAGGGACGCTCCTGCAGAGGCTGGATATCCTTCAGTTTGTAGTGGCTGGTGCGGGTGTAACGCTGGGCGTTTTCCCGGGTTTTCCGGTACCGCGCATTCCACTTCTTCAGCTTGCGCGCATATTCCTTTTGAGCCTTGGATGGGCGTGGCGGGCGGTATTTAGGGGTCCGGGGCGACGGCTTGTTGAATTTGCTCTTGGCATCCCTGACGGCATCGGCCCCGGTGGTGCCGGAGTTGGAGTAAGAGCTGCCGGAGGAGGTGCTGTAACTACCTGAGCTATACGAAGGACGACTGACGCTTTGGCCACTCATTTCCTCCAGTTGGCCAATCGCCGTGCTTGAATGGAAGCCTGTGTCGAACAGGTCCGTATTCACCTGTGCCCATCCCGCCAGGGGCAGCAGCAGGCATACCAGTAGGGTCCATCGTTTCATCGTCCGAATTCAAATCCTATTCTAAATGATACAAACCAGTCGTTCTTTATCTTGACATCGTCTTTTGCGCAGCGGTCAAGAAAGCCATGATCGGCGGTCAAGGTATAACTCCACTTCCCCTTGATGACATACAGACCTATCCCGGCAAGGACATTGAGGGGTCTGTAGCCGTAATCCTGCTTCATATAAGAGAAGGAGCGGTCGCTGCCGTTGTGGGAAAGAATGCACCAGTCCAGCCTGGGGCCCGCGTACACGCCCACATAATCGAGGAACCGCAGGGCGCCCATGTCCGCTGTGGAAATGATAAAATTGAGGTTCAGTGGCACGGTGATGTATTCTTCATTGAAGATTTCTCCGGCAGGAAGGCCGGAGAGCGGATGGATGCGGCCGGAAGGGAATGGCATGAACTGATGCCGCCATTCCGCCCCGAAGTCCAAGTCCAGATAATAGGACAGGTCAACGCTCCAGCGGGCATAGACCAGTGGACCATGCGCGATATAGCTTTGCTTTCCCATGGCATCCCAGCGCGTAGTTCCGCCCACCATATACCCCGCGCCCACCCGGCCGCGTGCCAATGCGGTAACGGTGAATACACATAGAAGTAGAAGTCCGGTAACAAGAACCTTTTTCATACGTTTTAGTGCTTTCTGCAAAGGTATTCTTCTCCGACCATTTTCTTGTGGCGGAATCCGCTACAGTGCGCTGATTTACAAGGTTATTTCTGTCACAATATTTTGTGATTTTTTTCTTGCGCATTTGGTTTTTAACCTTTATCTTTGCAAAAATCACAATATGTTGGGATATGAGTAATATCGGACAACAGATCAAGGAAAGGCGGAAAAGCCTGAAGGTTACGCAGCGCCAACTTGCCGAACTGGCCGGAATAGGAATCAATACGCTCACCAAGATTGAGCGGGGAGAGGCCAATCCCAGCCTGAGCATTTTGAATAAAGTTCTGGACACGCTGGGCCTGGAACTGACCACATCCATTAAACGCATTGACTGATGAGACAAGGATTTGTATATAACAACGGCAGGCTGGCCGGAGTACTTTCCGAGTTGTCTCCATCGGAATATGTTTTTCGGTACGACGATAACTATTTTTCCGACGAAAAAGCCCCGGCCATCAGTCTTACACTCCCCAAAAACACCCGGGAATACCGTTCGGAATACCTGTTTCCGTTCTTCTCCAATATGCTTTCTGAAGGGCATAACAGGGCGGTGCAAGCCCGAATACATCATCTGGACAAGGACGATGATTTTGGCATTCTCCTGGCAACCGCACATACCGATACCCCTGGAGCTATAACCGTGAAAACAGCATGACCACCCCACCTTTCACCCAGTATAGCGCTACGCAACTCCGTCACTTGACCGGCGGAGCTACCGTTTCGCCCATTCTCCCTTTTGAGAGTCCGGCAAAGGAAATCTCCCGTTTAAATGGCAATCGGGGAAGGATCTCGCTCTCGGGTGCACAAAGCAAATATTCCGTTGTCATCCGGAACGGCCAATTCCACTTGACAGAAGACGGAGAACAGGGCACGCATATCCTGAAACCGGCTATTACAGATTTTGAGCATTGTGCCGACAGCCCGGCCAATGAGCATCTGACCATGCAAATCGCAGAACGCGTTTTTCATATTGAGACCGCAGCCAACGCCCTGTGTTTTTTTAAGAACGGGGATGCCGCATACATTACCCGCCGTTACGACGTAGCTCCAAACGGAACAAAAATCCAGCAGGAAGACTTTGCTTCCCTCGGAGGCATCTCCAAAGAACGATTTGGCCCCGACTACAAGTACACGGCTCTAAGTTATGAGGATATCGGGCATCTCGTACAACGATTCATTCCAGCCTGGAGAATTGAGATGGTCAAGTATTTTGACCTTATCCTTTTCAATTTCCTATTTTCCAACGGCGATGCCCATCTGAAGAACTTTTCCGTGTTGAAAAACACAGCCGGAGACTATAAACTGGCGCCTGCGTACGATTTAATTGACACTCAGATTCACCTTCCCGGCGACAGCATCTTCGCCCTTCAAAAAGGTCTGTTTTCCGATGGACGCAGTTTTCCACTGGGTATAGGCAATAAGGACTTCCGTGCGTTTGGAATTGCACTGGGCATTCCGGAGAAAACTGTAGCAAAAGAGTTGGAGCGGTTCACTGCCGATTATCCGGACATTGCCCGCATGGTCAACGCCTCTTTCCTGTCAGAGGAGTCCAAACAAAACTTCTATTCGCACTACCACACCCGATTGGTATCCTTCCTCAGGGCATAGCAATTCCCGTCACAATATGCCTGATCACATCATCTGGGCAAGACATTTCAGCCAATCAAAAGCAGGATTCGCCGGGAATTGTGCTTAAGATCGCCAGGTGCTGAGCGCCGGGCTACACCGTCACCATTCCCTTGGCGGCGGCGGTGGCAACGCATTCCACAATGCTGTCCAGGCCGAATTTGCCCTTGATGCGCTCCTTGTAGCTGTCTACCGTATTGAGGGAAATGCTCAGGGCCGATGCAATTTGTCCGTTGCTGTAACCGGAAGAGGTGAGCTGCAGTACCTCGAGTTCCCGGGGCGTGAGGCCCTGGGGCTTGCGGGCGTCCAGGTTGTCACGGCCACCGAACAGGCTCAGGATCTTGTGTGCATCGATGGTCTCGCCAAAGAAGAGGCACTTGTCATCGGCCACATGCTCAATAGCCTCTATGATGGATTCGGGTGCCGAGTCCTTGGCCAGATAAGCGCAGGCGCCGCTGGTAATGGCGCGGAGGATGTAGGCCGGATTCTTATAGTGGGACAGCACCAGGGTCTTTACGGCCGGAAAGGCTTCCCGGAGGATGTCCAGCAGCGTGAGGCCGTCGGTTTCGCTTTCGAGGGTGATGTCCACAACGGCTATGTCTGTGTCCGGATGTGCGTTGAGGTAGGCCACTGCAGCGCCCGGCGAGGCTACGGAATCTACGTTGAAATGCGCGCTCAGGGCCAGCTTGAGCCCCATTACAAACACGGCGGAATCTTCGATGAGAAGGACATTAATCATAAGTCAATGGTTATTTCAAGGCCGCCCTGGGGCCGGTTCTGCATGCGAAGGGTGGCGCCCATCTTGTCCAGCAGCTCGCGGGTAATCACAAGGCCCAGGCCATGGCCAAACTGCGTTTCCCCCTCCTGAAGGCCCGGTCCTTCGTCGGTGATGCGAAGGGTGGTTCCCCTTGCGTGAAGCTCTACTTTCGAAGACACTTTCAAAGCGTTGTCCAGGAGGTTTCGAAGGACGGTAAGCAGCATGTTGCGGTCTGTCCTCACCGTGAGGCCGGCAGGGATGTCGACGGTCACCAGGCTTCCTTTCGGCAGCACTCCAATCGCTTCTTCCGCCAGTGACGCAAGGTCCTCGCTGCGCATGACCGGTGCCAGCATCCCCTTCTGGTTGAGGGACCATAGCAGGAGGTTTTCCAGGAGGAGGGATGTACCCTGGGCCGCTTGCGAGAGTTGTGTCAGCCCTTCCCGAAGGTCCTCCGGGGACAGTCTGTCAAGGTTTTCCTGCAGCTGGCGGGACAGGAAGGCGTTCCCCAAAACGGGGTTCCGGAGGTCGTGCGAGATGATGGAGAACAGGCGGTTTCGCATGTCCAGTTCCTTTTTCAGGAGACGGCGTTCCCGGAGTTTGATCACCAGGTAGACGACGGCCATCAGGATGAGCAGGTAACCCAGGAGGAAGGGCCAGCGGAGCCAGAGCGGAGGCGGGATTCGGATGGAACGGACGGCGGTGGAGCCGTGTTCCCATCGGCCAAAAATGTCGGCGCTTTGCTCCTCGAGGGTGTAGCGCCCGGGGCGGATGTTGTCCGGAAGGCCTGCAAAGCACTCTTCCGTCCACGCGCCCTCATTGAGGCGGTAGCGGTG
>DGHE01000142.1 GCA_002392525.1 Bacteroidales bacterium UBA3856
GTATTTTTAAGCGTGCAAAGTTACAAAAAAAATGCCTACCTTTGCGGCATCATGAAAAGACTTTATCTAATAATTGCCGTGCTTCTGGCGGCTTCTTTCGCTGCAAATGCGCAGTGGTTTGACTTCTCCGACAACTCCGGCAGGTTCGAAGCCGGCATCAACATTGGCGCCGCAGGCACCACCACTCCCCGCTCCGGCTTTGCCATGGGTGCAAACATCATGTACGCCGGATTCTACCTGGATTTCATCCACAAGTCTCCCGAGCATCATTATGCCCACTCGGTCGAAGACCAGAAGTGGAACGATTCCTCGGCCATTGAAGTCAATGCCGGCTACCAGATTCCCGTCCTCTCTTGGCTCAGGATAATGCCGCTTGTGGGTTATTCGCAGACCAATGAAGGCATTACGGACGGCTCACGCGCAGTATGGGGCGGCGACGACGGCCTTGACTGGTACCATCCCTACGAGGTCACCAAAGGCACCCGCGAGCACCGCTTCAACTTCGGCGGCGGCATCTCCGTCCAGCCCTGCCGCTGGTTCAGCATCAACCTCATCTACACCCGCTACGCCATCTACGGCGGCGTGGGCCTGAACCTCCTGGAGTTCGCACTTCACTGATACTCTTTGATACACGCAAACCACCACTTTTGGCTCTGAGAGGGCGTTTTTGGTGGATTTGGCGCAGTTTAAACATGGTCAAACCACCGTTTTAGCTCACCAGAGGCCGAAAACGGTGGTTTGAATGTATCCGGGGTAGAAGACTTCCCGCTTACCAGCCAAGGATGGACTCCCGGGTGAGGTACGGTTCGGCTTCGGCGGCGGTGAGGACCTTGCCGTAGGAGTTGTGGCCGGTGACGGCGGTGCCTGCGGGGGTCTTGGAGCCGTATTCGCGCCAGCCGGAAGTGGCCGTAGGAGCCTCCGGAGTGGGCTTTTTGGCGCCCGAGTTGACGCTGGGGCCGAACCACCCGGCAGATGCGATGACATCAGACATGGTGCAGTTTACGAACACAACGTTGTCATATACGCTGGTATCTCCGCCGCTGCGGGCAAGATACATCGAGCCAGCCTTCACGCCGCTTTCTGCGGTGAGCTTGCAGTTCAGGAACACGAATCCCTTGTTGGAAGCCGCAGGAACGCGGGCCTGGACTATGTAGCCGCCTGCACGGGAGCGAATCTCGCAGTCTTCAAAGAGGCAAACGTCAGGGTATCCCCAGATGTAGTCCACATGGCCTGCGATGAGGCTACCATGCACCCATACCCTGCCCTTGGTGAGGAATGTGTCCTGCCAGGAGAGGAGATTGCAGCTTTCGATGGTGAGTTTGCGAGAGTTGGAGCCGTCGTTGAAATAGATGGCCTCTGCCTGGCCCTTGTGTGAAGGGATGGAGTAGGTGTTCTCCAGTGTGAGATTTTCAAGCACCAGGTTGTCACAGTTCTCTACCAGGAACACGCTTCGGCCGCCGGACTTTCCGATGGAATGGCCTACGGAAGGCTTCGAAGACACAGACGAACCGGAACCGGTCTCATAGCTGTCATTGTTGGGATATGCGATGACGGTACCGCTTCTGGATGCGCCGCGGAGCGTGACGTTGTTCTTGTTCCTGAGGAAAAGCAGCTCCTCAAAGCGTCCCTCCCCTATCTCGATCACTACATCGTCATCCTTGGAGAGAGTGGACGCATAGCTCAGGGCGCCCTGGACGGTGCAGAAGTCGCCGGTGCCGTCGGCCTTGACGGAAAGGGTTGTGCCGGAGGGGCGGGCCTTGACGGTGAAGGGCATGTCCTCTGCCGCCACGGCCTTGCCGGCCACGGATTCGTCAATTGTCACATAGTAGGACTCGCCGAAGGAAAGGGCCTCGTTGTGAAGCTTTATCTCCAGCGTCTTTCCCTTTATGCGCAGCGGAGTATAGTGCACCACCCTGTACTGACCGCTGTGTAGGGCGTCCATGAAGGTGTGGAAGACATAGTCATTGCCGATGGCTATCTTGCCTGCATCGGCATCGGCCCCGGCGGGAATCATGGTCCCGTCTTCGAGGGTGACCGTCTTGGAGATGTCGGCAAGGTTGATTTCGTCCACCTTGGTGCCGTCTTTCCTGAACACGCGGATGTAGCCGGAAGTGCCAAGGACAGGCGTGGAGGACAGTTCCAGGGTCAGCGGAGCGTCCACGCATACAGTCTTTGCGGAAGGATCCGGCGGAGTGGGCACCGTGCCATCGGTCTTTGCCGATATCTCACTGCTCCATGCCGATGTCTTCTCACCTGCCACCGCGCACACGCTGAAGCCGTATGTGGTTCCGGGCGTAAGGCCTTCCACCACCACGTTGCGGTTCTTTGCCGATGCGCCCTTGACCTGCGCTCCGTCCAGGGTGAGCTTCCAGTTGTAGCCGGTTGCTCCCTCGACGGTTCCCCACTGGAAAGTGAGCGAGGTCTCGGTGGCAGAGTGCAGCTTCACGTTCTGCGGGACGGTGAGGGTGACTTCCTGGGGAGTTGTATCCGGTGTTTTACCGCAAGCAGCGGCCAATACGGCCGCTGCCAGCGCGAAATAACGAAACTTCATATTAGGCTTCGATGGGTTTGTACTTGGGCACGAGGGCCTTCATGATGCTCCAGGCAATGAGGTATGCAAGACCGCAGAAGCAGAACATGATGA
>DGHE01000012.1:0-1492 GCA_002392525.1 Bacteroidales bacterium UBA3856
GGTATGATGGTATCGATCCCGAAGTATACGGCGGTATCGACGGAACCATGTATCCCCGTCCCCGTACCTTCGTTGCCGGTGTAAAGTTCAACTTCTAATTCTGTCGGCAATATGAAAACTGTAAAATATATTATCGGTATTCTCGCAGCGGCTGCAGTCCTCTCTGCAACATCCTGCGTAAAAGACCTTAACGTTACTCCTATCGACCCCAACGCCAACACCGCAGACAAGGCCCTCGAAAACGAGGCCGCCTTCCAGAATTTCCTTGCCGGCGTCTATCTGGGTTATGCAACTTCCGGTTACTACGGTGCAAACGGGGATCCTTCAATCTCCGGTCTTGACGGCGGTGCCTCCCAGTATATCCGTGGTCTCTATCACCACAGCGAGCTGACGACCGACGAGAGCGTCTGCGGCTGGAATGACCAGACCATCAAGAACTTCCACTGGATGAACTGGACCACCGACGATACTTTCATCTATGCGTTCTATTCCCGCATCTTCATGCAGGTCTCCGTGGCCAACGAGTTCATCCGCGAGGCTAGGCTCATCAACGCCGACCCCGCTCTTCTGAACCGTTTCATCGACGAGGCCCGTACCATGCGCGCCCTCGCATACTACCATGCCATCGACTGCTTCGGCAACGTTCCTTTCCTGACAGAAGCCGACATGGTGGGCACGACTCCCCAGCAGATTTCCCGCGCCGACCTCTTCGCCTGGCTTGAGGGTGAGCTGAAGGACATCATCGAGAAGGGCAACCTTCCCGGCAAGGACAATGTGGCGGAAGGCCATGTGAGCATGGGCGCTGCCAAGTTCCTCCTCGCAAAGCTCTATCTGAATGCCGGTGTCTATACCGGTACGGAACGCTGGCAGGACTGCGCCAATGTCCTCAAGGACCTCATGGACGACGGTTACTCCCTGCACAAGACTTCCGTGGGCGGCAAGTACTCGGCCTATCAGGAACTGTTCCTCGCCGACAACAACCTGCGCACCGACGAAATCATCTTCTCCATCCAGCAGGACGGTGTGTACACCACCAGCTACGGTGTCACCAACTACATCATCTTCGCCTCTACCGGCGGTGAGATGGATCCCAAGGAAATCGGCATTTCCTCCGGCTGGGGCGGTCTTCGCATGACCCCCGAGTTCTACAAGAAATTCTCCGACTCCGACTCCCGCAAGCTCTTCTACACGGCTACCCAGCAGGAGAGCATCGACGACATCGGCGAATTCACCAACGGATATGCCTTCATGAAGTTCCTCAACCGCACCAGCGATGGTGAGCCCGGTAAGGAAGAAGGCTTCGTGGACACCGACTTCCCGCTCATGCGTTATGCCGACGTGCTCCTGATGGCGGCCGAGTGCCAGCTGCACGGCGCTACCGGTATCGACGGTCTGGCTGCCTTCAACGAGGTGCGTACGCGTGCCGGTGTTTCCACCGTTTCCACGCTTACCGCCGACCTCATTCTGGACGAGCGCGCCCGCGAGCTCTATC